>NZ_FMIF01000050.1:0-5246 GCF_900095615.1 Sporanaerobacter sp. PP17-6a
ACAAGGAAGATACTACAGATAGGATTAAATACTATCGAATTCTATGAAATATCACAATATCAAAAGACGGAAGAATACTTGGAAAAATATAAAAAAAGGGCTTCCATAGAAGGCAAAAATGCAGAACTCAAAAGATTTCACGGACTATATCGTGCAAGAGGATATGGTCTATTAAGTGTGTCCATGCAATCGAAATTAGCAGCAATAGCTACCTCTAAATTTTGTATATTTACCTTAAACATTAAAATTTTTAGTCAGTATTATAAATTTTGTTTGAATTAGAATAATTATTAGGGAAAAAAGCTACTTTTTCACTGGTCCCGAAACGTCCCTTTGTCCGCCTTGTAAGTAGACATATGTCTACAAAAAATAGTTGACAATTCCAAATTTTATAAATATACTATAAGTAGACATTTGATTACTATGGAGGTGATACTTTGAATAACGGAAAAAAACCAAAGCTTACGGACAGTGAATGGAAAATAATGATGCTTTTGTGGGACAAATCCCCTTTAACCTGCCGCCAAATTGAAGATGCTCTGAAAGATGAGACCGGCTGGTCAAGGCATACGATTATTTCTTTTTTAAAACGCATGATGAAGAAAAACTGCGTTCGTATGGAGGAAGCAACTCCTGCCAGACTATACTATCCTTTATTAAATAAAAATGAAACAATATTAAAGGCAACCCGATCCTTTGCAACGAAAATATTTGACGGTAAAATAGGTCTGCTTGTTTCATCTTTGGCGGATAGTGAGGATATCACGAAAGATGAAATCAATTCCATGCTCAAATCACTTCAGCAGGCTTTAGATGAGAAGGAGGATCAGGATGGGTAAGGTGCTGAATATTTTAATGAATACCTCAATCATATCTTCTTTGCTGATACTGATTACCTTTGCTATTAGGTCTGTTTTTAAAAACAAGATAAATCCGAAACTGCAATATGCACTATGGGTAATCGTTGCAGTGAGGCTTCTTATTCCCTTTAACTTTCAATGGACCGTTGAAATCAAAAGTATTTTGCCGCAAAATCACATTTTGAATCTTGCATTTCAGGACAATTCGGGCTTTTATGAAGAAAATGAAAAAGAGAAGGGAGATAAAACTGTTGACAATAAAGTAAATCTTTCCGATTTTTCCGGATCCTATGCAGGAAAGAACAATATTTCACGGCTTTCTTCAGGCGGTATTTATCGGCCTTTGGCTGATACGGGTGTCAGAAACTATTCTGAACCGACGAATAATCAATCGGCGGATTATAAGTGGAATTTGTCCGATATTTTGTTCGTAATATGGATTGTCGGAATTTTTTCCATACTGTTTATTTTTGGAACACGCAATATTTCCTTTTACAAAAAGAGTATGAGAAATATGAAGCCGTATGACTTCTCGGATAACGTTTATGACGAGGCTTCGAAAATAGTCGACCTCAAAGGCAAGATTCCCGTTTATCTTTCTCAGAACTTGGTTTCTCCGTGTGTAATGGGAATAGTTAATCCGGCAATTATCCTGACGGAAGGTGTCATTCATGATTCCAAGGCAACCAAATTTGCACTTATACATGAGATGATTCATTACAAACAAAAAGACAACTTCATCCGCCTTTTAGAAAATATTCTCTGTGCCTTATATTGGTTTAATCCTCTTGTTTGGCTGTCGGCGGAAGCCGCAAGAAATGACGCCGAGTTGTCTTGTGACAGCAGGGTTCTTGACAGGATAAGTTCAAAGGATTACTTTAATTATTGTTTTACTATTCTTTCCATAAGCGATAACAGCAACCGGATAGTTGCCGCTATGTCCGACGGAGGCAAAAAAATAAAGAGGCGTATCGACATGATAATCAAACCGCCCCAAAAAAGGTCTGCTGCTATTATAGCGGCGGTGATCTGCCTTTCTTTAGGGATATCGTCTTTTGTCAATATAAATGTAAAAGTGGAAAATTTAAGTGCAATTCAGACGTCAGATGTTATTTCCCTTGGTAATATATATGAAGTTTATCAGCTTTTAACCCGGCTTCCCAATTCAAACGACAATTATAAAATCAATTCGATTTCTATCAACACCAAGGATGACAATGGCTGTAACGGAGGACAGAGTCTATATTTGGGATATGAGTTTTCTGAAAAAAATAGTATCGGAGGCCTTAATGATGATGATGTTAAGAAGATAAATGCAAACGCTTTACATTTGTTTTCAAGTATTCCCGATTTAAAAAATATTACAATTTCTTATATCGATAAACCTGCCAACTCGATTATAAGAAATATAAAATCACCCGTCACCTATACTTATGACAGGGATAAAATCGAAAAACACGGGGATTCCGTAAGCATTGTACCCGAAGTTGACGTCAGCTTCTGGCAAAGCTGGGGAGGCAATAACGTTATTATCGTAGATGGCTATTCAGATATATACTCCAAAATCGGAATCAAAGAAGAGGAATACAAAGAAGAGAAATACAAAGAAGAGAAATACAAAGAAAATCCGGCAATGGTAGGTAAGCTGCTTTCAAAGTTGGGAAACTACAGCGATTCGTGGAAGAACCATAAAAGTACCATATATAGGTTCTCACCCAATCCCGTATATCCGGATTGGAAAGACCTCATGATTATGACTGACGAATTTGGCAATCTTGAAAGTCACGGAATTATTTTATCGGATTCAGAGTGAAAGGGGTGTTTATATGAAACGTGTTAGTGTTATAAAAATTTTGGTTTTCTTACTTATTTTAACTATTGTTTTTACAGGTTGCTCCAAAAGAGATGTTTCTCAAACCTCAACTCAAAAGAAAGGTCCTGTATCTTCCGGTGATACTGAAGACAGTCAGAAAACGGGAGTGGAAGACTCATCCAAATCTCAGGCTATTATGTTAAAACCCTATGACAGAGTAAGAGATATATTCGGACCGGATTCAAAGGGGATTGTTCTTGAAAAAAATCAGTATAAGGCCAGGGATATTTATACTTATTCCTTTGATAATGCGACTGTTTTTAAAGGAAACGAAGCTTTTGCATCTGAAATTTTGGAAAAAGGAAAAAATCCCGGTCTTGGCATCGGAGGGCTGCATAAACAGGGAATCACAGGTAAAGGTGTCAATGTGGCTATAATTGACCAAAATATGCTGACGGATCATCCCGAATTTGAAGGACGCATTGTTGCTTATTATGATTCAGGATGTAATGAACCTGAAAACACAGGATCATATCACGGTGCGTCGGTAACCGGAATTTTAGGAGGCAAAACTGTAGGTGTCGCCCCTGAAGTTAATATTTATTATGCGGCTGCCCCATCATGGGAGAAGGATGCAAAGTACTTTGCCGACTGTCTCAATTGGGTTATTGAGCAGAACAAAGAACTCCCAAAATCTGAAAAAATCCGTGTTGTTTCAGTATCTTCAGCACCGACCAGCGAAGACAATTGGTATAAAAACGGGGAGCAGTGGGATAAGGCAGTTAAGGCAGCACAAGAAGAGGGGATAATGGTTATTGATTGCCGTACACATGAGAATACCGATTTTATTTTTTCATCATATTATGATTTAGCTGATCAGGATAATGTAACCAAATGTATCGCCGGCTATCCGGATGACAAAGATGATTTCACAGATGAATATTATAAAGATATACTTTTCGTACCGGCTTCATTCCGGACATTAGCACAAGAATTTATAAAAGGAGATTACGCTTATCGTTATGAAGGAAAGGGGGGAAAAAGTTGGGCTGTTCCGTATGTGTCCGGGGTACTGGCTCTCGGATGGCAGGTAAATCCCGAATTAGACGGAGAAACGATGAAAGATCTTCTTTTTAAGTCGAGCTGGGTCAATAAGGAAGGACTTCATTTTATCAACCCTCCTGCTTTTATAGAAGCTGTCCGTAAATCACAGGGGAATTCTTAAAGTTGCGGTTGAAAAATGGAAGGGGTCGAAATCAATAAATATTGAAAGAGGGGGATTAGTGTGAAAAGGTTTTTGTGTTTAACTATAGTAATGACAATTCTGATGACCGGATGCGCCAAATCAAATACGGTACAAACAAAATCACCGGAAATTACAGAAGAATCAGAAGAAAGGTTAGAAACATCAGAAAAATCGGAAAAGTATAAGACTTTACTTTCACAGGACAATAAATTGAGTATCGTTAGGAAACCAGGTGTAGCCAATTATTTTAATAGTTCTGAGAAAATGACTGAATTACCAAAATATAATTCCAATTCAGGTGATTCTTGGCAGGTAGATTTGAGAAGCCGAGATTTAACGAACTTGGATTTATCGGGAAGAATTGATGATCTTTTTTATGCCGACTTTGACAGCAAGACCAAATGGCCTGATAAATTACCTGACGGGTTTGATCCTAATGTGATAATGGAGTTAGGAAAAAATCCCGGTTTGGGTTTAAGGGAACTCCACGAAAAAGGGATTACAGGAAAGAGAGTAGGTATAGCAATAATAGATCAGGGTTTGTTAGTTGACCATGTAGAGTATAAAGACCAGTTGAAAATGTATGAAGAAATTCATTGTGGTGATGAAGGAGCACAAATGCATGGGCCTGGAGTTGCATCTATTGCTGTAGGAAAGACAGTCGGAGTAGCTCCTGAAGCTGATCTTTATTATATTGCCGAAACTCATGGAATTTATAATGAAAATGGAGAATTCGAATATGATCTTACTTGGACTGCAAAATCTATAAACCGTATTATTGAAATAAATAAAACGTTACCTGAAGATAAAAAAATTAGAGTTATCTCAATATCTTTAGGGATAGGAGAAAAGATGAATGGTTATAAAGAAGTATTTGAATCTATTAAGAAGGCAAAACAGGAAGGAATTTATACCGTATATGTGGGGAGTGAAAAATATATGGGACTTGGCCGCAATTCTTTGAAAGATGCAGATGATATCGTTTCATATACAAAGGGAGAGTTTTGGAAGGATCAAAAATATAATAATAGTGAATTATTAATTCCTATGGATTCGAGATGTGTTGCTAGCCCTACTGGTATTAATGATTATGTATTTTATAGAGAGGGTGGTATGAGCTGGACCGTACCTTATGTAGCTGGGTTATATGCGTTGGCATGTCAAGTTAAACCTGATATTACGCCGAATGTTTTCTGGAAATTAGCATTTAATACAAGTGATATGCTGATTACCAATAATAGTACCAAGGAAAAACTGGGGAAAATTGTTAATCCGGTGAAACTGATTGAAACAATTGAAACGATAAAATAGTAGTAGTTTTTTAAAA
>NZ_FMIF01000049.1:0-12253 GCF_900095615.1 Sporanaerobacter sp. PP17-6a
ATCTCTTTTGCTGCCATCGGAGCCTCCTCTTATTTATTTTTATTTTATTTTGTATTGACTTTTCTAATCATTAAACGCAACAATACAGCACCCATTGGGTACTGCAGACTTCAAATACTACTTTAGATGTGAAAAGAGCTACATTTTCACTAGTTTATTACCAATAAAAATGTAGCTTATAGCTTATGCCATTGGTACAAAATAGATACAGGTAAAAAAATTTCTATTTTCAAAGGTAAACATTTGTTTAAGAGCTCCTATCTGTTAACAGCTTTATTTTTTATTCTATATAGCTCTCGCCATTTAGAGTTAATCTATACATAATATTTTGAACTGTAGCTATATCTAATCATTATTTTCTGACAAACGTTTGCTAATATCTGAAGCACCATACAGAACTCTTGTAACTATAACATATTCGTCCTTTATTACATAAAACACAGAATATTTATCAACTATCATATGCCTTAATTCCATAGAATGTTCCGGTTCTGATTGCATGATTTTCATTCGTTCAGGAAACACGTCCAGCTTTTCAATTGCGTCTGCAATTCGGTTATACAGCTCCATAGCAGATTTCGGTGCCAACAAATGCTCTGAAATATAATTATAAATTTCCTCCATGTCGTTCAATGCTTTGGGAGTAATTTGTACAAGTGTGTCCTGAAGTGCCAAGAAATTGGTACATGCTTTAAGGGAGATGAGAGTAGGTCTCTCGGAATCGATATCCAGATATAGATTTCAAACCACCTTTGGGTGCTGTAGTCAAAAGCTATGGTACTGAGCGCAAAGGCAAAAGGCTGTTGGAACAGTCAGGTAAGTGTCATGGAGCTAAACGAAAGTGAAGTGTTCGATGAAGCATCGTTAATACTAAAATACAGTCAAAACCATTTGCTTTGTACACAGATGGGATAAGTTCAGAAGATATCTGGTTACTGACTGAACGGCTGTCGGTGTAAAGACTCTAGGAACATGACATAGGCTCTCTTAAGGAACAGGAGAATCCTGTAAAGTAATGTTAAGCGAAAATCCAAGCGAGAGAATGACAAGGATGATAGTAGCGATGAACTTTACAGGTGCGGAAGAACTCGTAGTAGTGATGAAGTCTTTGTAATGAAGATGGAGTGAAGGGGTTCTATCATTCATAACTCGCAAATTTAACAACCAGAAATGGGAGGATTTTATGAACGAGGGAAAATCGTTTCAAATTTCACAAGAATTAGTGCTAACAGCATACAAACGTGTAAAAGCGAACAAAGGTGCTAGTGGAGTGGATAGTATCAGTTTTGATGACTATGAAAAAGAGCTGAAAAATAACTTGTATAAACTATGGAATCGTATGTCATCAGGCAGCTACTTTTCAAAAGCTGTAAGGGGTGTTGAAATACCTAAGAAAAACGGTAAAAAAAGGCTATTGGGTATACCAACAATTGATGACAGAATAGCCCAAATGGTAACTCTAATGGTCTTTGAGCCAAATGTAGAAAAGAATTTTCTTGATAATTCCTATGGATATAGACCAAACCGTTCAGCAATAGATGCAGTACGAGTAACTAGAGAACGATGTTGGAAATATGGATGGGTCTTAGAGTTTGATATAGTTGGATTGTTTGATAATATAAATCATGAACTCTTGATGAAAGCTGTTAAAGCTCATACCAACGAAAAGTGGGTAATACTTTATATTGAAAGATTTCTAAAAGCATCGATAATAATGCCTGATGGAAGTATTCAGGAAAGAAAGGCAGGAACACCACAAGGTGGGGTCATCAGTCCAGTTCTTGCTAATTTATTTATGCACTATGCTTTTGATATCTGGATGAAACACAATTTTCCTTATAACCCCTGGGTAAGATATGCTGATGATGGAGTAGTGCATTGTGTAAGTGAGAAACAAGCTAAATACCTATTATATAGACTTAATAAACAGATGAATTTATGTGGATTAGAAATTCACCCGGATAAGACTCGAATTGTGTACTGTAGAAGTGACAAGTTCCAAGGAACTTATGAGTATACCTCTTTTGATTTTCTTGGTTATACATTTCGTACAAGGTATGTAAAAAGTAAGAATGGAAATTTCTTTAATGCATTTACACCAGCTGTTAGTAATGAATCATCGAAAATGTTTCGCCGCAAGATAAAGGATATCAGATTGAATAGCAAAATTATTTCTATGAATAAGCTAGCAGAGCTGATGAATCCTATCATCCGAGGCTGGATGAATTATTTCATGGTATTTGGTTCTGGAGAGGCACGAAAAAGCCTTGATTATATTAATATATCACTTGTGAAATTTGTCCATCGCAAATATAAAGGTAAAGGAAAATCCATGGGTAAATCATGGAGATTTCTTGCAAGATGGGCTAAAGGTAATCCTTCATGTTTCTATCACTGGGAAAAAGGGATTGCACTGACGATAGGATGATAAGAGCCGTATGACAGGAGACTGTCACGTACGGTTCTGTGAGAGATTTAGGGTGAAATTCCCCTTATCTACTCGACTACAATGTTTCATCTTAACGTGTCTTCCTGAAATTAGCAAAAGCTTTGGCAGCATTCTGCATATTTCCAGCTTTTATATCATCAAAGCCTTCCTGAAGCTTTGTGTGAATTTCCTGCGTAGTCATCAAATCAGCATTTAGATCTGCAGGTACTTTCGGCAGTGTTACAGCAAAAGGAATACCGCCGGCTAAAGCAATCTGCCTTAAATAAATATCAATTGCTGTTGACATAGGTATCCCAAGTTTTGTTAATACTTCTTCTGCACGTGTTTTCACATCTGGGTTAACTCTAAGATTTAATGTCGTTGATTTTTCCATGATAACCAACTCCTTTCACTTATATTGTAACGCATATGAAGTTACATTTCAAGTATAAATATAATTTCGTATATATAAAATTCCTGCAACCTTCTTAATTTTTTTCAAGTATCTTATGCAAAATTTCATATGTATTTAAGTTCCTTTTACAGACAGAGAACTTCGTATTCAGGTAATTTCATCTTTATGTAAGCAGATAATTATGCCCAATGACGATATCAGATTGATAGCAAGAAATATAGTTGAGAAATCGAATACTAAAAACAAAGATGCATTACATCTTGCAGCCGCTATATTTGGTAATTGCAATTATTTTATTACTTGTGAGGATAAATTTGTAAAGACGATTTGTTTTAAAATTCATCTGGATTTTCAATTCAGTCATTTGAATTCGTTCATTATTCCCACTGATTTTATATATTTTAATTACTCCTCCTCAATTCTATTTCTTCAATTCTTTTCACCTTAAACATCGGAAAAGACTGAAAATAGCATTAAGCTCAAGTTTTATTTTTTTTACCGTCTTTCACTTTTTATATAGAAAATATATTATAATATTTATGGAATGTAAGAAGGAATGTTCAGTATATCATAGAATGGATATAATGTATTGTCGAATAATTTGTTAAAGTTGACATTGATTAATAAAAGGAAGTGACACTGGTATGTGAAAACAGAATCTGTAATCTACATATTAAGGATTATAAAATTTCGAAGCAATTGGTTTAGATCTAATATGAAGTGTGGAAATACATGGACTTATTCGGCTTGTAATCATGTTGTAGATTAGGAGAAAAATTGTTATGTTATATGCAAAAATTAAGGATAAAAAAATACAATCAATTATTGATTTTCTGATGAATTATTCTACTGCTATTATTATAACGGTTCTTTTTTGCTTATTATTATTGGTGGTTAATGATCATGTAAGGAAAAAATATTCCACTGATATAGTGGGATATATTGAAAATTCTATGCCTTTAAGTATTGAAGAAAAGGCTTGGATTGAAAGAAATAAGATAGTCTTTGGCGCGGACAACAACTCTCCTCCTCTGAGATATGTGGATCTTGACACAGGGCAGTATAAAGGGACAACCTTAGATATTGTAGATGCTATTTCGGAAGAATTGAAAGTCCCGGTAATAGTGAAACCCTATGTATTTAAAGAAGCGTTAATTAACTTAGAAAATGGAAATATAAATATGTTTGATATGTTTCCCAGCGATGAACGTAGTAAAAAGTATCTTTTTACCACTCCGATTTATAGGCTTTGTGCGATTATAATAACTAACCAATCTAATATGGGGATTGATTCATACAATGATTTAGAAGGCCTAAAGGGGTCTACTCCCGAAGGAGATTACGCAGAAGAATTTTTAAGAGAAAAGGGAATAAATGTTCAGTGGGTGAAAAAACCTAATATGGAAGAATCGATGAAGCTTCTTTTAGAGAATAAAATCGACTGCGTCGTTGGAGATGAACCGGTTGTAGTGTATTTTAAGGACAGAATGGATAAAGAAAATAAGCTCAAAATTATAAATACAACTTTGTATGAAAAAGAAGTAGTATTCGGCATAAATAAAAAAGACGAAACACTAAAAAGAATTTTAAATAAAACAATTCTTCAAATAAGAAAAAAAGGGACAATTCAAAAAATCCAGCAAAAATGGTTTGGAATATCCGTTTCCTTTGACAGCGATACTTCAATATGGAATTTTCTTGCCATAGTCACCGTTACCGTACTGTTTGTTTTCTTGCTGTTATTTTATCTGATGGTATTTTGGAACAGAAATCTTAACCGCGAGGTGAATAACAGAACAGAAGAATTGTATAACAGTAAAAATGACCTGCAGACAATTTTGGACGGACTCGCTTACTTTATGATGGTTGCAGATTCCGAAGGCATAATCACAAATGCAAATATGGCTTTTACACATTTTGTCAAGTTATCCAGAGAACAAGTTATAGGAAGTAATATTATGGATTATTGTGATTTGATTTTTCCGGTGAAAAATTTTCAACATATATGGGATAATGTTAAGAAAAGGGAAAAAACGAAATTTGAATTTAGTAATGAAGGCTCATTTGAAGTTGAGGTTTTTCCAATTAATAATATAAAGAATGAATTGATAAAACTCCTGTTTGTAATAAAAGATGTAACTGAGATAAATATGACTCAAAGAAAATTGATACAGGCAGAGAAAATGGTACATGTAGGGCAAATGGCAGCAGGAATAGCTCATGAAATCAGAAATCCCCTGGGTGTTATTAAGAGTTATGTCTATTTATTAAAAAAACAATCCGGAGTGACGGGAGAAATCCAAGAAAAAAGTATTAAAGCTATAGATTCATCGGTGGAAAGAGCTACCAAAATAATAGACAACCTGTTGAATTATTCTCGTATGGCAGATGAAGAAGTTGGAATGGTCAAATTAGATAAGTTTATTGAAGATATCTTAGAATTGCAGTCTCATTTAATGAAGAATAAAAATATTGATATTACTGTCGACTGCCGGATAGAAGGTATGTTAACTTTAAATAAGGAGAGCTTAAGACATATTTTGATTAATATAATATCAAATGCCATATTGGCCATGCCAAATGGAGGAAAGCTAAAAATACTTTGCAAGAAAGATGGAGACAACATTGTAATAGGTGTTTCTGATACAGGTGTGGGGATATCAAAGAAAGACATAGAAAATATATACTATCCTTTTTTTACAAAACGTGAAGTAGGTGAAGGTACAGGTCTGGGCCTATACATTGCCTATAAAGAGGTTCATAAATTAAAAGGAGAAATTGTGGTGGAAAGCGAAGAAGGAAAGGGAAGTACTTTTACAATAATTTTTCCGGATTACAGAGATATGAAAATTTAGTCCAGCTAAGAATTGTCAATAAGAAATTTTAAAATATTTGATTTACCTTTTGGCTAAAAAAGAGTAATCTTAATAAGCCTTTTGAAAGGTAATCAAAAAACGAAAATTTAGATATGAAATTGTACTATAAAGCGATGTCACATCTCGCTTTTAAGTAATTCTTCTGGTGTTCCTCTGGTGTGATGATTTCAAATTTTTTTTCATCACGAAGTATTGCAAATACAATGTTACAGACCTTGTGCATAACAGCACCGAGAGCAACCATTTTAGGCTTTGATTGGCATTTTTTTAAATAGTAATCACGCAATACCGGATTCTTGGCTGAGCCATCTTTGTTTCTGCTAATACTGATTAGGGCCATTGTATGAAGGACCATTCTGGCAATACGAGAACCACGTTTAGACATGGATATTTTAGTGCCCTCAAAGTTACCTGATTGTTTTACAGCAGGGTCTAGGCCAAAGTAAGCAAATAGTTGCTTTGGAGATTGAAATGCTGAGAAATCTCCAATTTCACACATTAAACTTACTGCTGAAAGGAAACCGGCACCTTTAAAGGATTCAATAAGATGTATTTGCGTTACAACGTCAGTATCTTCGCTGCAATTTACTAATTCATGCATATCAGAAAGTATAGCCTGGATTTCCGCATCATACTGCCTGATAAAGCGGATGTATAGAAGAATACGTTTAAAATTACTGTTTACAGAATAACCAAAAACCTTTGCCTCATTTGCAGCTTTAATAATTGCATTATACTTTTTTTCAGAGTAAGTAATACCGAAGCGTGCAGTAGAGCGTATAGAAGCAACAATTTCATCTTTAGAAGCACTGAGAAATTTATCTGGAGATGTGTATTTTTCCAATAAGGTTAAAGCTATATTTACAGTAATTTTAGAGAAAATCTTTAAAAACTGGGGAAATACCATTCGTAGTTCACCTTGAAGCTTATTAACATAAGCAGAACGGTTATCCATCAGATCATAGTACTCTCTTGAAAGATTTCTTAAATCAAGAACAAGATCCGATGGAATAAGAGAAACTTTTAAATCAGGGTTTAAACCAATTAAAGCAGCTTTTTTTGAATCAAATTTATCATTATGGACTTTTCTAATATTAATATTTGTGCTATTCTTAGTGATGATAGGATTAATGATGGATACCAAAAATCCCTTATCACGAAGATAGCAGAAGAGCGGGAAATGATAAATTCCTGTGGATTCAAGGAAAATGTGACTTTCCAAAGAATACATCTCTTCTGCTTCTTTGATTTTAGAAACAGCCATAGAAAGAGAAATTAAATCAGAATGTAGGATTTTAAAGGGTTTGCCTACAAAAGTTCGGTTAGGAAGCGCAATAGACATAAAGCTAAAATCTGCACCGACATCAATACCAACCGAAATAAATAAATTTTGAAATAAAATGTTTGACATAAAAATAGCTCCTTTCCGATAGGAATCCATTTCCATCTAATGAGTACACAACCTTGCGGGTTATACGGGTATAGCCTGAGGCTCCCAACCAGCCGAATCATAAAACCTCATTGAATGGACTAATTGACTAAATCACGGGTATAGGCCAGTAAAAACCGACATCCCAAGGAGGAAAACATTATTTGTCCTATCCTTAAGGATTATACAATATGATCAGTCCGGAGTCTATCAGGAAGCGTCAGACATGTTAAATAAGTTAGATAATATCTGATGAAGGAAGAATTCCTTCTTCTATTATCGGATATGAAAAGATATAAACAAAAGATGAGTAGTCTTGATGACTATATCATCATTATACAAGGAGGTATTCATATGACTTCAGATAAAGCACGGATTTTAATTGTAGATGATGAATTCGATTTCAGAGAAAGCATGAAAATTATTCTTGAAAGTGAAGGATATATGATTGATTCTGTTTCCTCTGTAAGGGAAGCGTTTGAGTTATTAGACGAACATACGTATTTTTTAGTATTAACTGATATGGTTATGCCGGAGTTAAGCGGTATGGAGCTTCTGGATAAAATAAAGGCTGATTATTTAATGACAGAAGTAATAATGATCTCCGGTTACGGCACAATTGATAAAGCTGTTGAAGCCATGAAAAAAGGTGCCTTTGGATTTTTTGTAAAAGGAAATAATGTAGAAAGCCTTATTGCAGAAATAAAAAAAGTTGAAACCATGAGAAAACTTAAAAATGAAAATTATATTTTAAAGAATAGAATCGGTAAAACTTCGTATTTATTGGAAACAAGAAACCGTGAATTTTCAGAGGTTTTAAGAATTATCGAAAAAACGGCATTAAGCAATGCAAATGTGCTTATAATGGGAGAATCCGGTGTGGGGAAAGAAATTTTAGTAGAACATTTGCATAAAAACAGTCACAGAAAAAATGCCCCTCTTATAACGGTTAATTGTCAGGCTTTTTCTGATAGTTTGTTGGAATCGGAGCTTTTTGGTCATGAAAAAGGTGCTTTTACCGGGGCTTTTAACCGCAGAATCGGAAGATTCGAGGAAGCAAGCGGAGGGACTTTTTTTCTTGATGAAATAGGAGAACTTTCTCCTTCAACTCAGGTGAAGCTTCTCCGTACGATTGAAAATAAATATATAGAGAGGGCAGGGAGCAACAAAAAAATTCCAATAGATTTGAGGCTGGTTTGTGCAACAAATAAAAATTTGGTTAAGGAAGTTCAGGAAAAACGATTCAGAGAAGATTTGTTTTACCGCATAAATACGATTTCAGTATATGTACCGCCTTTAAGAAACAGAAGAGAAGATCTCCCCATGTTTATAGAGTTTTTTTTTGATAAATTTGCCTCTGAGCAGAAGAAAAGAATTAAGTCTATATCTAAGAATGTAAAAAAGTTTTTGTTGGAATACGATTACCCGGGTAATATAAGGGAGCTTAAGAATATAATCGAGAGACTGGTAGTCCTGTCTGAGGATGGCAATGTTACGGAGGCGGGCCTTCCTGTTTTAAACACTTTTAGCATAGATTACAGCGAAGATTTATCCCTTAAGGGAATAAGGCAATGTGCAGAAAAAGCTCATATTTTAAAAGTATTGGAAAAGTGCAATTATAATAAAATCAAAGCTGCTGAAATCTTAGATATAACCAGTCGGCAGCTATATAATAAAATGGTAGAATACAAAATAAAATAAGAAATAAATTTCAGAATGTACAGAAATATATTTCCGGAACTAAAAAAGCAGGCCTTAATTTTTATGGGCTTGTTTTTTATTATGAGACTGCAAATCAGGTAAGATACTGACTTATATTATGGAAAATCATGTTTTCAATCAATGAATAAAATCTGGCACAAGTCTTGCTTAATCAAAACTGTAGGTAAAATTATTTTTAGTAAAGGGAGGTATTATTTAATTGTTAATTAAAAAAGGTACATGGGTTCAAATTCATAATGTTGTTTTGAAGCCTGAAGAGAGGACAAGTAAAATTCCTGATGAAACGAAAGCTACGCCTCTTTCCATGTGGGTGAAAGGATATCTCAATACTGACGGGAAAATCGGGGAAGAGGTGGAAATCACCACAGTAACAGGGCGCAAGCTGACAGGGATATTGGAAGAAGTAAATCCCGCTTATACTTATGGTTTTGGTAAAAGCTATGTTCCGGAGCTGCTTCAAGTCCACGCAAAGCTTCGTGAAATAATGAATGGAGGGAATAAAAATGAGTAATAAGAATTCTTATAATGCTGTAACTGCCCGCAGCAATGAAATTTTAAAGAAAGCTCTGGGGATGGATTATTCTGAGTTTGAATCCGGCGGAATAGCCTTTGATTATGAAAAAATGATGGGCGAAACAGGTTACAGCTTTGAAGAGATCACGGATATTCAAAGAGAAACCGGAGTTGGTAATACTCCGTTACTGGAATTGAAAAACATTACTGCTTTGGTCAGAAAAATTTCTCCAAAGGGAAAGGGAGCAAGGATATTTGTTAAGGATGAACAGTGTAATCCTTCAGGAAGTTTTAAGGACCGCCGTGCGTCTATTTCAGCGTATCACGCTGCGAAAAACGGATATAAAGGCATAGTTGCGGCTACCAGCGGAAATTACGGTGCGGCGGTTGCTTCACAGGCAGCAAAAAGAAATTTAAAATGTATTATTGTTCAGGAATGCTATGATTCTAAAAAGATAGGGCAGCCTGAAATTCTTGAGAAAATGAGAAAATGCGAATGCTTAGGGGTAGAGGTTGTACAGCTTAGCGTCGGACCAGAGCTTCATTACAGTTTTCTCCGAATATTAGAGGAAACAGGATATTTTAATGCATCATTATATTCGACTTTCGGTATAAGCGGAGTAGAAACCTTAGGATATGAAATCGCTACGCAATGCAGAGAAAAGTTAGGAAAAGATCCTGATTATGTTATTGCAACACATGCAGGAGGAGGAAACTTAACAGGCACGGCCAGAGGGTTAATCCGTGCCGGAGCGAAGAATACAAAAATTTACGGTGCCAGTGTGGATTTGACTGGACTGCATATGGCATCGGATATAGACTTTAACAGAAAATCGTTTACCACCGGTCATACTGGGTTTGGCGTTCCTTATGCAACAAATCCTGATCATTCTGATGTACCCAGAAGTGCCGCAAGAGCATTAAGATATATGGACAACTATCTCCTTGTCCAACAGGGAGAGGTATTTTATATAACTGAAGCTTTGGCCGTGCTGGAAGGAATGGAGCGCGGACCTGCGGGGAATACATCTCTGACTGCCGCTTTTGCTTTGGCGCAGGAGCTTGATGAAGATCAGGTTATTGTAGTGCAGGAAACAGAGTATACAGGAGCAGGCAAACATCCTCTTGCTCAAATATCTTTTGCTCAAAGTATGGGAATAGAATTAAAATTTGGCGATCCAAAATCTGATATCCCAGGTAAAAATATTATTCTTCCAGAGCATCCTTCTCAGATAAAAGCCAGGTATTTCGATATGAGCAGGTTAAAGCATTCTTATATAAAAAATGCGGTAAAACATGTAAACGCTACAAGAGCTACGGAAAAGGATGTAGAATTTTTAATGGAAGAGACAAAAACGGATAAAGATTTCGTTGTAAAAGTCTTAAAAGAACTTAATATTGAAATAATATAAGTATAAAAAGGTTACGAAAAATTTATAAATAGAAAGGAAAGCTGATTAAAATGGATAAACAGGAACTAAAACGAGAGATAGGACCGTTTCAGGCTACTATGATGGTAGTAGGAGTAGTTATTGGCAGCGGAGTATTTTTTAAACCGTCTTCCGTGTTTGGAGGAACCATGGCTCCGGGTCTGGGACTGCTTGCTTGGATAGTCGGCGGAATAATAGCTATGGCCGGTGCCCTCAGCATGGCTGAACTTGCTTCTGCGATGCCGGAAACAGGTGGCCTTATGATATATTTAAACAAATTATTCGGAGAAAAGCTGGGGTTTCTTTTTGGCTGGACACAGGTGTTAATTTATTTTCCTGCGATGGACGCAGCATTAGCTGTTGCATTTGCTTCTCAGTGCACGTCTTTCTTTAATGCCGGACCTGCAGAACAGAAAATTATCTCAATAATAGTCTTGATAGTGCTTGGCTTGATAAACTTACTTTCTACCAAAGCAGGTGCAAAATTTGCTTCAGTCGTAACAGTCGCAAAATTAGTACCTATAGCGGTTATTATAATTGCCGGAATTTTCTTGGGGAAGGTTCATGCTTTCTCGCCTATGGTATCTGAAAGCAGTTCTCCTTCAGGCTTTGGAGCTGCAATGTTAGGTGTGCTTTTTGCATTTGAGGGGTGGATTTCAGTCTGCAATTTAGGCGGGGAAATTAAAGATGCGCCTAAAAATTTTCCAAAAGCAATTCTTTTTGGATTATCTATTATAACAGTAGTTTACCTTGGTGTAAATATAGCCGTATTAAATACCATGACTATAGAAGAAATTATCAATTCCCCAACGGTTGTTTCTGATGCAGCTGAAATCTTATTGGGTTCATTTGGATCCAAATTTATAGCATTTGGGATATTGGTTTCTATATTCGGCTGTTTAGCTCCATTTTTGCTGACCGGTGCGCGTTTGCCGTATTCTATGGCAAGAGACAACAAATTTATTTTTAAAGAGTTTTTTTCAAAGCTTAATAAAAACGGAACTCCCGCTAATGCAATTTTAATTCAAATCATTCTTGCTGTTTGTTATATTATGACCGGTACTTTTGACACCCTCACAAATCTTTTGGTTTTTGTAACGTGGATGTTTATATTTTTAGGCATTATAGGTGTATTTGTACTCAGAAAAAAACATAAAGATTTATTAAAAGAAGGTACTTACAGAGTTCCGCTATTTCCGATAGTACCTGTTATAGGGGCTGCCGGAGCACTTTATATTTGTATAAATACATTTATAAACACAACCGGGTATGCAATCTACGGATTAATCGTGACATTAGTAGGACTGCCGGTTTATATGTTTATAAAAAGAGCAAGTAATAATAGGACATGTGAAGAATCAAGTAAATAGTTTATATAGTTTTGGAGGCATGTCCCCAAATTTTAAGACAAGGGGACGTTTCGGGACCAGTGAAAAAGTA
>NZ_FMIF01000048.1:0-13568 GCF_900095615.1 Sporanaerobacter sp. PP17-6a
TATTCTAATAGTAATTTAAGTTTTTGTCAATATTTTTTAAAAATTAAAAACTATGTTTCCATTAAAAATTTTTTTATAATATTTTATTATAGTTAAAGTATTTTTCTATGAATAAAAAACTATTCTAAAATCTTAAATGAATAATAGACAAACTAAAGACACAAAATATTTAAGGAACAAAATATTTTGTGGAAAGGAGAAATTTTATGGCGCTTAAAAATACTGTTAATTTAGGAAATATTAATCAAAGTGAACTTCAAAGCATAAGGGAAATTGCAAGTTGTCATCAAACGATGGCTGCCAAATTTGATCTATACTCTAATCAATGTCACGATGCTCAGCTTAAACAGATGTTTAAGCAGTCCGGGCAAGATGCTCAAACTACCGCATCTAATTTAACAAATTCACTATAAAAATTAAGGAGGGATAATATGCAAGAAAAAGATATGGTAAGTGATGTTTTGACAGGAACGAAAGCCAGTATAGAATCTTATACCAAGGCTATAACGGAATGTTCCAATCAGCAATTGAGGAGCACATTGCAGCAACTTAGAAATGAAGCGGAACAATTTCAATATCAGTTATTCCAAATAGCAGAAAAAAAAGGATACTATAATCCGGCTCCTCCTGCTGATCAAAAATCTATTCAGACTGTTAAAACCGGCCTTTCATCTGGAATGTCCGGGACTTCAGGAATGAATATGCATTAAATCCAAATAGGAGAATATACTTTTTTGAAATCCCTTGAAATGAGATAATATTTCATTTCAAGGGATTTTTAGAATGGAAACAATTGATTAGATATTTCTAATGTATTGAATATAAAATACACTTGAGTTAAAATATATTAGGATGTCTTCAACATTTGAAGCATGAGACTTAAATAAATTTGCAGGAGGGTCAAGGCAATGGATTTATTGTTAACTATTTTTGACATGGACGGATTGATGTTTGATACAGAAAGAATATCATACGAAGCTTGGAAGGTAGCAGCTGAAAAGTATAAATTTGAGATAAGTTCAGAAACATATGAAGGGCTTATATGTAAAACAGAAGAAGATCTATTAAAAGAACTGAGATACATATATGGGGAAGCTGCTCCTATAAATGAATGGAGAAATTATATGAAGAAGGTAAGAGGAGAGATTATAGATAAGAATAAGACCGTCCGTAAAAAGAAAGGGCTGGATTCTCTGATAAATTTTTTAAGGAATAAAGATATTAAAATTGCTGTGGCATCTTCAAGTTATCGGAAAACTGTAGAAAAATATTTAAAACTTGAAAATTTGACGGACCATATAGATATAATTGTTTCCGGAGACGAGGTTTTAAACGGTAAACCGAATCCCGAAATATTACTAAAGGCTTGTAGCAAAGCCAATGTGGATACTTCAAAAGCGTTAGTTTTGGAAGATTCTTTACCGGGGATAAAAGCTGCAAAAAATGCAGGGATTAATGTTTTTCTTGTTCCCGATATGGTAAGAAACAAAGAAATTGAATCTTCAGCAGACAAGGTATTTAATAGTTTGGAAGAAGTTCGAATATATTTATCTTCTGTATTATAAAAATTAGAAAAATGGATATATAAAACAAAAAATATTTTTCTTGAAAGATTAATTATTCTATGTTAGAATATATGTAATTGCACGAGTGACGGAATTGGCATACGTATACGATTCAGGTTCGTAGTTTTGAGGGTTCGAGTCCCTCCTTGTGCACCATAAAAATACCTTTAAATTGATCCTGAGAGATCAAAAAGGAAAGTATAGGCAAGCTAAGCTGTGCCTTCCTTTTGAGGAAGGTTTTTTTATGTCCTTTTCATTTAAAATAGTCCAGTGAGGCTAAAAAGGAGGGAATATAAAATGCTTAAAGGAAGACATTTGATTGATCCATTGGATTTTTCGGTAGAAGAATTGGATGAAATTTTTTCTTTTGCCGAAGAAATAATTGCTGAGCCGAAAAGATACAGCAGTTTATGTAATGGAAAAATATTGGCTACATTATTTTATGAGCCCAGTACAAGAACAAGATTTAGTTTTGAAGCGGCTATGCTTCGACTTGGAGGAAATGTTATAGGCTTTTCCGAACCTAATTCAAGTTCCGTTTCCAAAGGGGAAAGTATCCCAGATACTATCAGAACAGTAGGTTCTTATGCGGATATTATAGCCATGAGACATCCGAAAGAAGGAGCACAAAAATATGTTTCCCATTACTCGCCTGTTCCTATCATTAATGCAGGTGATGGAGGGCATCAACATCCTACCCAAACTTTAACAGATCTTTTAACAATCCGAAAAGAAAAAGGTTCATTCGATAATTTAATTATTGGAATATGCGGTGATTTAAAATTTGGCAGAACAACTCATTCTCTTATAAAAGCCATGTCAAGATATAAAAATGTATCTTTTGTTCTCATTTCTCCTCAAGAATTAAAAATTCCCGATTATATTAAAACTGAAATATTGGATAGTAAATGTATAAAATATTTAGAGGTTGAAAAATTAGAAGATGTTATAGGAGATTTGGACATATTGTATATGACCAGAGTACAAAGAGAAAGATTTTTTAATGAAGCTGATTATATAAGACTTAAAGATAGTTATATATTAGATAAGAAAAAGTTGGACCTGTCGAAAAAGGATCTGAAAGTACTTCATCCTTTACCGAGAGTCAATGAGATAAGTATTGAAGTAGATGATGATCCTAAAGCGTGCTATTTCAGACAGGTGAAAAATGGGATGTTTGTTCGTATGGCTCTTATGGCCAAATTATTGGGGGTGGTATAATAATGCTTTATATTGATAGTATCACTAAAGGTATAGTTATTGATCATATAAAGGTAGGATGTGGATTTAAAATATTCAATTATCTCGGTTTGGATAAAATCCATTCCACAGTAGCCCTTATAATGAATGCTCCAAGTAAGAAATATGGTAGGAAAGATATAATTAAAATTGAAAATGATATAGATATAGATTTAAACTTATTGGGTTTTATTGATCCCAATATTACCATAAATATTATAGAAAATGAGAAAATAAAAGAAAAGACCAGGCTCTCTCTTCCTTCCAAGATAGAAAATGTGATTAAGTGTAAAAATCCAAGGTGTGTTACTTCAACGGAAAGAGATATTAAACATGTCTTTGTCCTGGTGGATAAAGAAAAGGGAATATATAAATGTCAATACTGCGATCAGATATATACAGGAGACATTTAAATGGATATTTTAGTCAAAAACGGAAGAGTGGTAGACGGCTTTAAAGAATTTACAGGAGATGTGTATATTAAAGGTGGGAAAATAGAGGATTTCGGCACGAACTTAAATTATAATTGTAAAAAAATTGATGCCGGTGATTTATGTGTGATGCCTTCTTTTGTGGATATGCATGATCATTTCAGGGATCCCGGATTTACTTTCAAAGAAGATATTTATACCGGAAGTAAATCAGCCCTAAGAGGAGGATATACCTTTGTAAATTTAATGGGAAATACCAACCCTGTGTGCAGTAATATGGAAATAGTTGATTATGTATTGAATAAATCAAAGAAGTTTGACTTAGTTGACGTTCATCAGGTGGTTTCCATTACAAAAAATTTTGACGGCGAAACTTTAGAACATCTTGATACCTTGGACAAAAGAGTCAAATTTATTTCCGATGATGGGAAAGGAGTAGTAAGAAATGACATTATGTATAAGGCTTTTCTAAAGGCAAAGGAAAAAGGACTTGTAATAATATCCCATGCAGAAGATGAGAATTTAACTCCTATGGATAACAGACTTTCAGAAAACCTTATGACCATAAGGGATATTTCTCTTGCAAAATTTTCAGGAGGAAGGCTTCATCTTGCCCATGTGAGTACTAAAGAAGCGTTGGAAGAGATAATAAAAGCCAAAAAGGAAGGTGTCGGAGTTACCTGTGAGGTGACTCCTCACCACTTGGCTCTTTATGACAATGATTATAAAGTTAATCCTCCTATCAGGGAAAAAGAGGATGCAGATAACCTTATATGTGGACTAAAGAACGGCGGGATAGATGCAATAGCTACAGATCATGCTCCTCATAGTAAGGAAGATAAGATAAATGGGGCCTGCGGAATTTCCGGATTGGAATCCGCCTTTTCCGTATGCTATACTGTCTTGGTTAAAAGAGGTTATATAAAATTAAGTCAATTATCTCGGTTGATGTCTTTCAGACCCGGAGAATTGATGGGAATTAGAAAAGGAAAGATAGAAGTTGGATATGACGGGGATTTAGTGCTGGTTGATTTAAACAAAAAAAGGAGGATTGACGGAAGTAAATTCTTGTCCAAAGGAAAGAATACTCCTTTTGATGGAATGGAGTTTTACGGAGATGTAATAGGAACTGTTAAAAATGGAGAAATAAAATATGATGGGGGTTTGACCATTGATTATTGACAGACTTTATGAGGAAGTTAATAAGAAAGGAAGCATATGCCTTGGCCTTGATACGGATATTTCTTATATACCTGATAAATTAAAGAAAAAATATGATTCTGTTTCCGAATTGTTATTTCAATTTAACAGAACAGTAATAGACGAAACTTTGGATCTGGTCCCAATATATAAAGTGCAGATAGCTTTTTATGAGGCCTACGGGATAGAAGGAATGAAGGCTTATAGGGATACCTTAAGATATATAAGAAATAATAAATCCATGGTAATCGGAGATGTAAAAAGAGGAGATATATCTTCTACGGGGAAGATGTATGCTAAAGCTCATTTCAGCGGAGATTTTGAATGCGATTTTATCACTGTCAATCCTTATATGGGAATGGATAGCATAGAACCTTACTTGGAATATGTACAAGAGGCAAACAAGGGATTATTCGTTCTCTTAAGAACTTCGAATAAAGGAGCCGAAGATATTCAATATCTCAATGTGAAAGGATATAAGGTATATAACTGGGTGGGAGACAAAATAAAAGAAATTGCCGGAAATTATATGGGAAGATGCGGATATAGTTCAGTGGGAGTTGTAGTAGGTGCAACTCATACAGATGAAGGAGCAAATTTAAGAAAGAGATATGAAAATATGTTCTTCCTTATTCCCGGATACGGAGCCCAGGGAGGAAAGGGAAGAGAAGCAGCCTTGTATCTGAAAAACGGAAATGGCGGGATAGTGAATTCTTCAAGAGGAATAATTGCCGATTACAAGAATTATGAAGATGGGGAAGAAAGATTCGAATATTATGTCAGACAGGCGGTCCTTTTAATGAAGGAGGATATCCGAAATGGCTAAGGAATATGTAATAGGGAAAATAGAGGAGAACATAAGAATAGAGGATGGAGTATATGAACTTTCCGTTGGAGGTAATTTCTCGGGAAATCCCGGACAGTTTTATATGTTGAGAGGATGGAGGGAAGGACCGTTTTTAAATAGACCTATAAGCATATCCAATATTTATAAAGATAAAATAATATTTTTATATGAATTAAAGGGAAAGGGAACTAAAATATTTTCACAACTGAAAGAAAACGACGAAATAAAATTAATAGGGCCTCTTGGCAGAGGCTTTTCTTTTGAAAAAGATGAAAAAGCTGCTCTTGTCTCCGGAGGAATAGGAGTAGCGCCTTTCGTATATCTTTCAAGAAAAATAATGGGAGATATAGATTTATATGCCGGTTTTAGAAAAAACCCTTACATTATAAAGGATTTAAAAGAGAATATAAATCAAATTTATATTTCTACGGAGGATGGAAGCGTCGGATATAAGGGGCTTGTAACTGGGGTATTTAATCCCGAAAGATATACAAAAGTATATACTTGCGGTCCAATTCCCATGATGAAAGCTGTGGTGGAAATATGCATTGAAAAAAATATTCCGGTAGAAGTGTCCATGGAATCAAGAATGGCCTGCGGTATAGGAGCGTGCTTAGGATGTACCATTGAAACTATCTCAGGAATGAAAATGGTATGCAAGGAAGGCCCTGTTTTTAACGGAAGGGAGGTAGTTTTTGATGCTTAAGACAAAATTATGGGGCATAGAATTTAAGAACCCGGTAATTGCAGCATCAGGAACATTCGGATTCGGAAAGGAATATGAAGATTTTTTTTCTCCGTCGGAATTAGGAGGGATATGTACCAAGGGATTAACATTGAACAGGAGAGAAGGAAATAAAGGCATAAGAATATATGAAACTACCGGAGGACTTTTAAACAGTATCGGAATGCAAAATCCGGGTGTCCATGATTTTATAAAAGAGGATCTTCCGCTAATGGAGAAGTATGGAACGGTGCTGATTGCCAATATTGGCGGAAGTACCATTGACGAATATATAAAATCAGTTCAGATAATAAGTGGTACTTCCATTCCCATAATAGAATTGAATATTTCCTGTCCCAATGTAAAGGAAGGAGGAATGGCTTTTGGACTGAAAGCCGAAATAGCTTATAAAGTAGTTAAGGAAGTAAGGAATGCTACAAATAAGCCATTGATAGTTAAATTATCACCTAACGGAGAAAATATTGTTGATATTGCAGAAAACTGTGTAAAGGCTGGAGCAGACGGTTTGTCCTTGGTAAATACGTTTTCAGGGATGGCGGTAGATATTTATAAGAGAAAACCGGTATTTGATAATATTATAGCAGGTCTTTCAGGACCGTGTATTAAGCCTATATCGTTGAGAATGGTTTATGAAGTTTCTAAAGCAGTAGACGTGCCCATAATAGGAATAGGAGGAATAATGGATTATAAGGACGGCTTAGAATATATAATGGCAGGAGCCTCTCTTATTCAAGTGGGAAGCGGGAATTTTATAAAGCCGAATATTTCTGTTGATATTATTCAGAGGATGGAGATGTTTATGAATGAAAACGGAATAAAAAGTATAGACGAAATAGTAGGAATAATATAAGGAGGATATTATGATAATAGATTTGTTGAAAGAAACAGGTGCTTTACTGGAAGGGCATTTTCTATTGTCTTCAGGAAAACACAGCGGGAAATATATTCAGTGCGCTAAATTACTCATGTATCCGGATAAAGCAGAAATAGCGATAAAAGATATTGTAGAAAAGCTTAAAGAATTAGATTTTGATATGGTTGTAGGACCTGCCATGGGAGGAATAATAGTAAGCTATGAGTTGGGAAGGCAGACGGGTAAACCTGCCATATTTGTAGAAAGAGAAGACGGAAAGATGACATTAAGAAGAGGGTTCTCCATAGAGAAGGGCCAGAAAATACTTATAGCAGAAGATGTGGTGACTACCGGAAAATCATCCTATGAGGCTGCGGAAGTTGTGGAAAGCATGGGAGGAGAAGTAGTCGCAATAGCCTGCTTAGTAGATAGATCCAATGGGAATATAAAATATCCACTATATAGTGGAACAAAAATAAATGTCCAAATTTTTGATCAGGAAGAATGTCCCCTATGTAAAAAAGGGATTCCTTTTGTTAAACCTGGGAGCAGAAAGATAGTAAAATAAAATATCAATGAGCCAAAAAGCTGTTGCAAATTTATTTTGCAACAGCTTTTTGGCTTTTTTCTTAGAATGTAATTATTTGTAGAGAATTTAAAAATACTAAAAGTACTAATATAGGAGTTATATATCTGATAACAAATTGATATAGTTTAAATGAAACGGCTATATTTAAAGTTCCGTTATTAGAAAGTGTTTGATATAAAGTATTTTTATTAACTACATATCCCACGAATAATGCTATTAAAAACCCTCCTAAAGGCATTAATATATTTGACGTAAGAAAATCATAAAAATCAAAAAGATTCCTTGAACCTATCATTGCGTTTCCGAAAAGACTGCCGGGGTGTACCGTTAATATACCCACTATTAATACTATAGAAGAAATAATTATAACTGATTTCGTTCTATTAATTTTTAATTCTTCTGACAGAAAGGCAACAGGTACTTCCAAAAGAGAGATTAATGCGGTAGTAGCTGCAATGGCGGTAAGAAAGAAAAAAGCAATTAATAACAGATTTCCAAAGGGAAGTTTCATGAATATCAATGGAACTGTAGTAAATAAAAGGCCCATTCCGGACCCTTCCGGTTTCATGCCGAAAGAAAATACTACAGGAAATATTGCAATTCCGGCTAATAAAGATACCATTATATCTGAAAGTGCCACTTTAATTGGCGTTCTCATTAAATTGTTATCATTTGTAAAATAGCTGGCATAAGTAATCATAGTGCCCATGCCCAATGAGAGTTTAAAGAATGCAAGACCCATAGCGGTCATTATACTACTGCCGTTTAATTTTGAAAAATCAGGATTAAATAAGAAATTGAGCCCTTCTTTAGATCCCTGAAGAGTTAAGGCACGGATATCACAAATGATCACAAGTATAAACAGGATTGGAAGTAAAGTTTTGGTCACCTTTTCTATCCCTTTTTTTACTCCCGCTATAATAATTAAAGAAACTACAACTAATACAATTAATTGCCAAATCATAGGATTGATTGCACTGTTTCCGGCTCCAGTGGTATTTAAAAAAATAGATTGAGTTGTATTAGCCGCTTTTGTACTCTCTAAAGAAGATAATATATTGAAATCTCCCTTGATTCCCCTGAAAACATAGGAATATACCCACCCTGCTACATCTGTATAAAAAAACATAATAAATAATGATGACAGTATTCCCATATATCCGATACATTTCCAAAAAGGATTTGCCTTGAGTTCTGTGAAAGCTCCTATAGCATTTTTTCTTGTATGTCTTCCTATGAAAAATTCAGAAATCATAACGGGAATTCCCAATAAAAAAACACATATCAAATAAACAAATAAAAAAGCCCCTCCTCCGTTATTTCCGACAAGATAAGGGAATTTCCACATGTTTCCTAAACCTAAAGCTGATCCTAATGTTGCGAAAAATACTGCTATTCCTGACGAAAAATTTTCTCTTTTTGGTTTTTCCACAATATCATTCCTTCCATTTTTTAATTCCGCTGTTATGCTATAAAGAGATAAATTATTAATACTTTATCACAAAATTATTAATAATTCAACGGAAAATTTTATATTTATTAGCTGAATTACTAATACTATTACTGTGTGTGAATATTAAGAATTAGAAGGTGGTTTTGTGATAAGTAAAAAAATTGATGAAAACAAAAAAATATTGGAAGAAGAATTTAACGGAAGCAGTGATTTTTCCATTTATGAATTTAAAAGTAAAAGTGGAAAAGAATTTCTTGTGTCATACATAAATAATTTAGTTGATCCCAGTAGTATAAGCCAATACATCATAAATAATCTTTTAAATTATGAGAATAAATTTGATATTACAGGTGTTGTAGCTGCTTCACGTATAACAGAAATAAGCGATATGAATCAAATTATAGATAAAATATTAAATGGAAATATTGCAATATTTATTGAAGAAAGTACAATTGCTTATACGGTAGAGTTAAAGCAATACGAGCATAGGGCTATAGATGAGCCCAATGCTGAAACCGTAATCAGAGGACCTAAAGAAGGCTTTGTGGAGGATTTAAATATTAATAAATCTATGATTAGAAGAAAAATAAAAAATAAAAATTTAGTATTTGAAGATTTCACATTGGGTGAACAGACAAAGACAAGAATATCCGTTGTTTATATAAAAGGTATTGTAAATATAGGAGTACTTGAAGAAGTAAAAAGAAGGCTGTTTAAAATTAATACTGATAGTATATTGGAATCAGGCATGATAGAAGAATATATAATCGATAATCCTAAAACAATTTATAGTACAATAAGTAATACTCAGAAACCTGATGTTTTGGCAGGAAAGATATTGGAAGGAAGGGTAGCCGTCCTGTGTGACGGAACACCTCATGCTCTTACTATACCTAAGTTGTTTATTGAAAGTATCCAGACATCTGAAGATTATTATCAGAGGCCTTATATAGCGTCTCTTTTAAGAATGGTGCGTTTTTTTTCTCTGTTAGTAAGCATATTGCTTCCGGGAATATATATAGCTTTGCAAACTTTTCATCAGGAGATGATTCCCACCGTATTTTTAATAACTATGTCGGAAAACAGGGAAGGAGTTCCCCTTCCTGCAGTAATAGAGGCTACGATGATGATTTTGATGTTGGAGTTTTTAAAAGAGTCGGGAACAAGACTTCCAAGAGCCGTAGGAAGTGCCGTAAGTATAGTAGGAGCATTGGTATTGGGGCAGGCATCTGTTCAGGCCGGAATAGTAAGTGCTCCAATGGTTATAATAGTTGCAGTAGCGGCCATTGCAGAATTCACTATACCTTCTCAGCGGGAAATAATTATATATTACAGATTATTTATACTTTTTTTGGGAGGATTTATAGGATTATATGGAATTACATGTGGCTTGATAATTTTAGTAGTTCAGGCAGTAACCCAAAAGTCTTTTGGAGTAGATTATGGTTATCCTTTGACCCCTACAAATAAATCCGGTCTTAAAGATTTTTTGGTGAGATTTCCTATGAAATTTTTTAAAGTCAGACCTGAAGCTATTTCTAAACAAAATGTTACGAGAGACAAGTCCAGAGGGAAGAAGTGATCTTATGAAAAGGAGAATACTTCTTGTAATTTTTATATTACCGGTGATAATATTTACCGGTTGCTGGGATCAGAGAGAATTGAATAAAATAGGCATAGTTACAGCTATGGGGATAGATAAGGAAGGAGACGAATTTATTGTAACCGTAGAAGTAATAAAGCCGGAACCCGTAAGGGCAGGGTCAAGTGTTTCAGAGAGTAATGATAGAGTCACTTATACTCAAGGAAGAGGGAAGAGTGTCTTTGATGCTGTCAGGAATATAACACTGAAATTTGATAGAAAAGCTTTTCTTTCTCACAACAGTATTATTATATTTGGAGAAGATTTTGCTAAAGATGGTATAATAAAATATTTAGATCTTATAAATAGGGACCAGGAAACAAGAGAAACTTCATATTTACTGGTTGCCGAGAAGGCTAAATCTTATGAGGTTATGGGAATCAATGCCGGAATAGAAGAAATACCGGGGAGATATATTCAACAGTTAGTTGAAAATGAAGTATATAATGTATCTTCTCTTAAAATGGATTTAGTGGGATACTTAAGGGATTATTATAATGTTGGAAAGCAACCTATTATTGGGAAAATCAGTATATTAAAGAAAGAAAATTTAAATGATAATGGGTCGAAATACGAACTTTCTGTAGAAGGAGCATCTATATTTAATGGAGGGCGCCTTTCCGGATATTTGAATGCAGATGAAACGGAATGTGTTAATTTTATAAAAGGGAATATAGGAAATTCAATAATAACTTTTAATAATCCCGAAAAGGTACCTTCAGATGGCTTAAGTACATCTACTCCCAGGGTTGGAGGAATGCCTAAATCCGTAGGGAAAGATATTAAACAACAGTCGGTATTTGAGATTGAAGAATCAAAAGTAAAGAGAGACGTGGAAATAGTAGATGGGAAGATATTAATGAAAGTAAATATCAAAATAAGAGGGAATCTTGCAGAAGAAAGTGGAGACATTGACATTTCCAAAAGAGAAGTAATTGAAGCCGTTGAAGAAGCTTGTTCCAAACAACTTCAGGAAGATCTAAAGAAAAATTTTGAAACAATACAGAGAAAATATAAATTAGATGTATTTGGGTTTGGCCAACTGTTTCATATAAGGTATCCTGACGAATGGAAGAATGTGAAAGACAACTGGGCTCAAGTATTTTCGGAATCAGACTGTAAAATTGAAGTAGAAACGCATATACATACAACAAACCTTACTAATACCCCTACGGGAAAGGAGAAAGGAAAATAGAATGAAAGAGGAACAGTTAATTTCAAGTTATCAGGCTATTTTACTGATTACTGTATTTAGAATAGTAATTGCTTTTTCATACCTTCCCGCAGTCAATACTCCTCCGGGCAACCAGGACATATGGATAAGTATAATTCTTTCTATACCATGGACAATTGCAATAAGTTTTCCGATTTTATATTTAAGCAATAAATTCAGCAATTTAACTTTGATTGAATATACTGAAAAGATATTGGGAAAGGCTATAGGAAAAATAGTGGGAATAGCTTATGCTGTATTTTTATTGTTTTATGTTATAACGTTTGTTGCAATACTTTCCGAGGTATTGACTTCCACAATATTTCCTCAAACACCTAGTTGGATACTTATACTCATTCTTCTTATTACTTCTTCCTATATATCATTTAAGGGATTAGAGGGGTTAGGAAGAGGAGCAGAAATTTTTGTACCTATTATTTTTTTAGTAATTCTGACTTTTCTTATATTTGGATTTAACCTTTTCGACTTCAATGAACTTCTTCCTATACTTAAGGATTCCACTTTCAGCCAAATAAATATTGGAGCAAGAGATATTGCATTTAAATTTACAGATATAATAATATTGGCAATGTTTGTTCCAAATCTTGAGAATAGGAAAGAATTAAATAAAATATTTATCAGATCCTTGCTTATTTCCATGCTTGTACTGATTATAGTGGTTTTGTGTACCCAGTTGTCTTTAGGTATTGAGCAGACAAAACATGCGGATTTTCCGTTTTTTACCTTCTCACGGCTTATTAATTTATTTGATTTTATTCAGAGAATAGAATCCATATATGTTATGGCCTGGACAGTTGCAAACGTATGGAAGGTTTCAGGATATCTCTATTCTTTGACTATTAATTTAAAACAAACTTTAAATTCTAAAAGTAATGAAGTATATATAATTCCTATGTCAATATTAATATTTATATTATCCACAATATTAAAGAATAATTATTCTGTGGTAGGAGTCAGTCAACCTCTTCAGTTTTTATTATATTTTTCATCAATAGCATTTATGTTTGCAATACCTTGCATTACTTTGATTGTATATTTCTTTAGAAGAAAAAAATTAAGAGAATAAAATTTTTATTGTTGCATAAAAAACGATGATTTCGGAGATTTTTATAGATGAGATGTTTTAAAAAATTAAAGAATAAAATTTTGGAGGTATTTACACATGGTTAACGGTACAGTAAAATGGTTTAATTCAGAGAAAGGATTTGGCTTTATTACAGGTGATGATGGAAATGATGTCTTTGTTCATTTTTCTCAAATAAACAAAGACGGATTTAAAACATTGGAAGAAGGAGAAAGAGTTTCATTTGAAGTTAGTAAAGGAGAAAAAGGTCCTCAAGCCTCAAATGTAACTTCTATCAGATAACTATAAAACCAAATATAAAAGAGGTCCGAAGATTTAATCTTCAGACCCTTTTAAATTTATTCGAATCTAAGATATACTGCTGAAATTTTCATTTTTAGATTGGCAGACAAGTTTGTATTTTTCTTTTTTTGTCATTTTTTTTATTTCATATTCTCTTCTTTGAGCAGATATTTTATCTTCAAATTTTTCAAAATAAACAAGCTCTACCGGAAGTCTGCCCCTTGTATATTTTGCGCCTTTGCCTTTTTTATGAGTTTCTAATCTTTTTTTTAAACAGTTGGTCCAACCTGTATAAAAAGTATTATCGCAGCATTTAAGAATGTATACATAACACATAATATCACCAAAATAATTATATCATTTTTTAAAATAATTGTTTTATATTTTTAAATATTTGTGTATAA
>NZ_FMIF01000053.1:0-5386 GCF_900095615.1 Sporanaerobacter sp. PP17-6a
CATGAAGTAATCACGTTCTTGGTCAGTATGCAAATTAGCATAAGCAGCTTGCAGACCCATAATGTCAATAGATGTGGTAGAAGTCGTCATTTGGCGAGAAAGCTCAGTCTCAGGAGGAAGCGGAGCAGTCCAAATGTTTTTGAGATGGCAGCAACGGAAACCATAACGAGCATCATCTTGATTAAGCTCATTAGGGTTAGCCTCGGTACGGTCAGGCATCCACGGCGCTTTAAAATAGTTGTTATAGATATTCAAATAACCCTGAAACAAATGCTTAGGGATTTTATTGGTATCAGGGTTAATCGTGCCAAGAAAAGCGGCATGGTCAATATAACCAGTAGTGTTAACAGTCGGGAGAGGAGTGGCATTAACACCATCCTTCATGAACTTAATCCACTGTTCACCATAAACGTGACGATGAGGGACATAAAAAGTAAAAATGTCTACAGTAGAGTCAATAGCAAGGCCACGACGCAATGGAGAAAGACGGAGAGCGCCAACGGCGTCCATCTCGAAGGAGTCGCCAGCGATAACCGGAGTAGTTGAAATGGTAATAAGACGACCAATCTGACCAGCAAGGAAGCCAAGATGGGAAAGGTCATGCGGCATACGCTCGGCGCCAGTTTGAATATTAGACATAATTTATCCTCAAGTAAGGGGCCGAAGCCCCTGCAATTAAAATTGTTGACCACCTACATACCAAAGACGAGCGCCTTTACGCTTGCCTTTAGTACCTCGCAACGGCTGCGGACGACCAGGGCGAGCGCCAGAACGTTTTTTACCTTTAGACATTACATCACTCCTTCTGCACGTAATTTTTGACGCACGTTTTCTTCTGCGTCAGTAAGAACGTCAGTGTTTCCTGCGCGTACACGCAAGGTAAACGCGAACAATTCAGCGGCTTTAACCGGACGCTCGACGCCATTAATAATGTTTTCCGTAAATTCAGCGCCTTCCATGATGAGACAGGCCGTTTGAATGTTGACGGGATGAACATAATAAGCAATGACGGCAGCAATAAACTCAACAGGAGCAGGAAAGCGAGGGTATCCTACAAAGTCCAGCGTACCATAAACGCAAGCCTCAACGCAGCGACGAGCACGAGAGCGGTCAGTAGCAATCCAAACTTTGTTACTCGTCAGAAAATCGAAATCATCTTCGGTTAAATCCAAAACGGCAGAAGCCTGAATGAGCTTAATAGAGGCCAAAGCGGTCTGGAAACGTACGGATTGTTCAGTAACTTGACTCATGATTTCTTACCTATTAGTGGTTGAACAGCATCGGACTCAGATAGTAATCCACGCTCTTTTAAAATGTCAACAAGAGAATCTCTACCATGAACAAAATGTGACTCATATCTAAACCAGTCCTTGACGAACGTGCCAAGCATATTAAGCCACTTCTCCTCATCCAACGCGTCAGTTTTTGACAGAATCGTTAGTTGATGGCGAAAGGTCGCAAAGTAAGAGCTTCTCGAGCTGCGCAAGGATAGGTCGAATTTTCTCATTTTCCGCCAGCAGTCCACTTCGATTTAATTCGTAAACAAGCAGTAGTAATTCCTGCTTTATCAAGATAATTTTTCGACTCATCAGAAATATCCGAAAGTGTTAACTTCTGCGTCATGGAAGCGATAAAACTCTGCAGGTTGGATACGCCAATCATTTTTATCGAAGCGCGCATAAATTTGAGCAGATTTGTCGTCACAGGTTGCGCCGCCAAAACGTCGGCTACAGTAACTTTTCCCAGCCTCAATCTCATCTCTCTTTTTGCGTTCTGCTTCAATATCTGGTTGAACGGCGTCGCGTCGTAACCCAGCTTGGTAAGTTGGATTAAGCACTCCGTGGACAGATTTGTCATTGTGAGCATTTTCATCCCGAAGTTGCGGCTCATTCTGATTCTGAACAGCTTCTTGGGAAGTAGCGACAGCTTGGTTTTTAGTGAGTTGTTCCATTCTTTAGCTCCTAGACCTTTAGCAGCAAGGTCCATATCTGACTTTTTGTTAACGTATTTAGCCACATAGAAACCAACAGCCATATAACTGGTAGCTTTAAGCGGCTCACCTTTAGCATCAACAGGCCACAACCAACCAGAACGTGAAAAAGCGTCCTGCGTGTAGCGAACTGCGATGGGCATACTGTAACCATAAGGCCACGTATTTTGCAAGCTATTTAACTGGCGGCGATTGCGTACCCGACGACCAAAATTAGGGTCAACGCTACCTGTAGGAAGTGTCCGCATAAAGTGCACCGCATGGAAATGAAGACGGCCATTAGCTGTACCATACTCAGGCACACAAAAATACTGATAGCAGTCGGCGTGTGAATCATTAGCCTTGCGACCCTCGGCAGCAAGAACCATACGACCAATATCACGAAAATAGTCACGCAAAGCATTGGGATTATCATAAAACGCCTCTAATCGGTCGTCAGCCAACGTGAGAGTGTCAAAAACGATAAACCAACCATCAGCATGAGCCTGTCGCATTGCATTCATCAAACGCTGAATAGCAAAGCCTCTACGCGATTTCATAGTGGAGGCCTCCAGCAATCTTGAACACTCATCCTTAATACCTTTCTTTTTGGGGTAATTATACTCATCGCGAATATCCTTAAGAGGGCGTTCAGCAGCCAGCTTGCGGCAAAACTGCGTAACCGTCTTCTCGTTCTCTAAAAACCATTTTTCGTCCCCTTCGGGGCGGTGGTCTATAGTGTTATTAATATCAAGTTGGGGGAGCACATTGTAGCATTGTGCCAATTCATCCATTAACTTCTCAGTAACAGATACAAACTCATCACGAACGTCAGAAGCAGCCTTATGGCCGTCAACATACATATCACCATTATCGAACTCAACGCCCTGCATACGAAAAGACAGAATCTCTTCCAAGAGCTTGATGCGGTTATCCATCTGCTTATGGAAGCCAAGCATTGGGGATTGAGAAAGAGTAGAAATGCCACAAGCCTCAATAGCAGGTTTAAGAGCCTCGATACGCTCAAAGTCAAAATAATCAGCGTGACATTCAGAAGGGTAATAAGAACGAACCATAAAAAAGCCTCCAAGATTTGGAGGCATGAAAACATACAATTGGGAGGGTGTCAATCCTGACGGTTATTTCCTAGACAAATTAGAGCCAATACCATCAGCTTTACCGTCTTTCCAGAAATTGTTCCAAGTATCGGCAACAGCTTTATCAATACCATGAAAAATATCAACCACACCAGAAGCAGCATCAGTGACGACATTAGAAATATCCTTTGCAGTAGCGCCAATATGAGAAGAGCCATACCGCTGATTCTGCGTTTGCTGATGAACTAAGTCAACCTCAGCACTAACCTTGCGAGTCATTTCTTTGATTTGGTCATTGGTAAAATACTGACCAGCCGTTTGAGCTTGAGTAAGCATTTGGCGCATAATCTCGGAAACCTGCTGTTGCTTGGAAAGATTGGTGTTTTCCATAATAGACGCAACGCGAGCAGTAGACTCCTTCTGTTGATAAGCAAGCATCTCATTTTGTGCATATACCTGGTCTTTCGTATTCTGGCGTGAAGTCGCCGACTGAATGCCAGCAATCTCTTTTTGAGTCTCATTTTGCATCTCGGCAATCTCTTTCTGATTGTCCAGTTGCATTTTAGTAAGCTCTTTTTGATTCTCAAATCCGGCGTCAACCATACCAGCAGAGGAAGCATCAGCACCAGCACGCTCCCAAGCATTAAGCTCAGGAAATGCAGCAGCAAGATAATCACGAGTATCCTTTCCTTTATCAGCGGCAGACTTGCCACCAAGTCCAACCAAATCAAGCAACTTATCAGAAACGGCAGAAGTGCCAGCCTGCAACGTACCTTCAAGAAGTCCTTTACCAGCTTTAGCCATAGCACCAGAAACAAAACTAGGGACGGCCTCATCAGGGTTAGGAACATTAGAGCCTTGAATGGCAGATTTAATACCAGCATCACCCATGCCTACAGTATTGTTATCGGTAGCAAGCACATCACCTTGAATGCCACCGGAGGCGGCTTTTTGACCGCCTCCAAACAATTTAGACATGGCGCCACCAGCAAGAGCAGAAGCAATACCGCCAGCAATAGCACCAAACATAAATCACCTCACTTAAGTGGCTGGAGACAAATAATCTCTTTAATAACCTGATTCAGCGAAACCAATCCGCGGCATTTAGTAGCGGTAAAGTTAGACCAAACCATGAAACCAACATAAACATTATTGCCCGGCGTACGGGGAAGGACGTCAATAGTCACACAGTCCTTGACGGTATAATAACCACCATCATGGCGACCATCCAAAGGATAAACATCATAGGCAGTCGGGAGGGTAGTCGGAACCGAAGAAGACTCAAAGCGAACCAAACAGGCAAAAAATTTAGGGTCGGCATCAAAAGCAATATCAGCACCAACAGAAACAACCTGATTAGCGGCGTTGACAGATGTATCCATCTGAATGCAATGAAGAAAACCACCATTACCAGCATTAACCGTCAAACTATCAAAATATAACGTTGACGATGTAGCTTTAGGTGTCTGTAAAACAGGTGCCGAAGAAGCTGGAGTAACAGAAGTGAGAACCAGCTTATCAGAAAAAAAGTTTGAATTATGGCGAGAAATAAAAGTCTGAAACATGATTAAACTCCTAAGCAGAAAACCTACCGCGCTTCGCTTGGTCAACCCCTCAGCGGCAAAAATTAAAATTTTTACCGCTTCGGCGTTATAACCTCACACTCAATCTTTTATCACGAAGTCATGATTGAATCGCGAGTGGTCGGCAGATTGCGATAAACGGTCACATTAAATTTAACCTGACTATTCCACTGCAACAACTGAACGGACTGGAAACACTGGTCATAATCATGGTGGCGAATAAGTACGCGTTCTTGCAAATCACCAGAAGGCGGTTCCTGAATGAATGGGAAGCCTTCAAGAAGGTGATAAGCAGGAGAAACATACGAAGGCGCATAACGATACCACTGACCCTCAGCAATCTTAAACTTCTTAGACGAATCACCAGAACGGAAAACATCCTTCATAGAAATTTCACGCGGCGGCAAGTTGCCATACAAAACAGGGTCGCCAGCAATATCGGTATAAGTCAAAGCACCTTTAGCGTTAAGGTACTGAATCTCTTTAGTCGCAGTAGGCGGAAAACGAACAAGCGCAAGAGTAAACATAGTGCCATGCTCAGGAACAAAGAAACGCGGCACAGAATGTTTATAGGTCTGTTGAACACGACCAGAAAACTGGCCTAACGACGTTTGGTCAGTTCCATCAACATCATAGCCAGATGCCCAGAGATTAGAGCGCATGACAAGTAAAGGACGGTTGTCAGCGTCATAAGAGGTTTTACCTCCAAATGAAGAAATAACATCATGGTAACGCTG
>NZ_FMIF01000047.1:0-18023 GCF_900095615.1 Sporanaerobacter sp. PP17-6a
GTGAAGCTCTGCTTATTGATAAAAATATTAAGGGAAATATAAATCCCCAGTCTAATAATTTGTACTATAATATTGAGAAGTGGTATATACCAAAGGAATTTCAGGAGAAAAATGTTGATTAATTTTTTAAAATCATTATAATATATATTAGGTTGTTAATAAATTTAATAGTCAAAGTATGCGGAGGTGGCGGAATAGGCAGACGCGATAGTTTGAGGGGCTATTGCTCCATAAGAGTATGAGGGTTCGAGTCCCTTCTTCCGCACTAATTTGTTTTGGTGAAAGAAGTCGATTGCAGAAGATCGATTTCTTTCATTTTTTATGATAAAATGAAAATGCAGGTTGCTTGTATTAATGAACAGATAAACAAGAATTTACCTTATCAAGGAAGTGAAGAAAGATGAAAAAGTTATATTGGGATGTATCTGAAAGCGAAGGGTGCATTGGGTACATTGGAGTCTCTGCAAAGGATACAGAAGTTGTTTCTGCAGGAACAACGCTTTATCTCATGAGCGTCAAGGATAAGAATACGGAGTATCAAAGATATGCAGATACATATGATTTGAAATTTATATTTGATGATGACATTCCCCAAATTGGTTTTTATACGGTTCCCCGAGTTGGTATTTTTGCAAAAGACAGCCTGGGAGGGTTATTTGGTACAATTGGTAAAACAACGGATATAGATGATGCTGCGCCCATTTGTTATATTAATAAAAGCAAAGAGAGCTTTTCGATTGCGGATAGCTTAAAAGTTTTTTTGAAGATGCTTGCGTCGGAATATGATTGGAGAACGAACATGACTCCTAATCATAATATTGTATTCTACAAATCAAAAGTAGATGCAGAGAACAGCTTAGAATTTTTAAAAATACGTCGAGAAATCGAAAACAGCGATTGTTAAATTCCAATTTATGACGGAGTGGAGGCAAGTATGAAATATATAGAATTAAAAGCAGGCGAAATTAATCGAGAACTTTTTTTACATTTCCGACGTCACCAAGTTGTAACCCAATGCTGGCGTAAGATTGATGGCAAGTGGTGTATTAAAGATGATCCTTTTACAGATGATTGGAATGAAGAAGAATATAATGAGTTGATTGTTTGCCTAAAAAATACTATAACTACAGGTGGCATAGTATTCGGAGCATTTTCAAACGGAATGTTAAAAGGATTTGTTTCGATAGAGTCTGCTCTATTTGGGAGAAATGAAGAATACCTTGACTTATCCAGTATTCATGTTTCTGAAGACATGCGTGGAAAAGGGGTTGGAAAGAAATTATTCCAATTGGCAAAGACTTGGGCAAAAGAACATGGCGCTGGAAAATTATATATCTCAGCTCATTCCGCGGTAGAAAGCCAGGCATTCTATCGTGCAATGGGATGCGTTGAAGCTCGGAAATATAATCGGTACCATGTGGAAAAGGAACCTTGCGACTGTCAGTTAGAGTACAAGTTATAAACATTGTCATAGCTATATCCGATATCTAAATTGAGCAAATGACACAGAATTTTGGCCGTTATGTGGATGAATGGTATAATTAAAGGGAAATATATACTTATATTTTGTGAGGTACTTTATAATGGATCAAGATAAATATGACAGAGAGGTTGATATTAGGGAATCCCAAATAGCCGAACAGTTTTCCATACCGGGTGCTGGCGGTATAATTGTAAAAAGGATAGGTGATGTAGAATATATCCTTTTGCAAGAAAGATGTAAGATTATTTTATCCCATGCATATAGATACATTAAAAAAATATGTTTTTAACAACAGATGATAATGCATAGAATATGAATGCGTATAAAAATATATTGTCAAATGGATGGATATTGTTTTATTAAGATTCAGGGGCCAATATGAAGGGACGGCAGTATATGAAAAATCAAAAAATTATTCAAAAGATAACTAATTATATTGATACTATATTAAAATACATAAATTATATTACCTATAATGGATTATTTATTTTGGGGAGGTTTGTATGGATAAGTGCAGATTGATAAAGCCTGATATCTCTTATGAAAAGGATATTATCTCTTTTCGCAAGGAAATGTTGGATGCCAACAGTTCAATGGATGGAACCGGTCCATTGAAACGTATGGATAGTATTGTGGAATGGCTTGAATTTAATCATAGGCTGGAAAATAAGAATACTGTCCCTGCAAACTGGGTGACTACCGAGCAATATATTTATGTACGTGAAATTGACAACAAAATCATTGGTATGATTCAGTTTCGTCACTATTTCAATGATTATATTGAAAAGTATGCTGGCCATATCGGTTATTCTGTTCGACCGGATGAGAGAAGAAAAGGGTATGCCAAGAGAATGCTTTCTGATTGTCTGCAAATTTGTAAGGCTTATGGACTTAAGGATGTTCTGATCTTATGTATTCAAGGGAATGAAGGAAGTAAACGAACCATTATGGCAAACGGTGGAATATATGAAAGTACCGTGTATTGTGAATCTGATGATGTGTACCTTGAAAGATATTGGATACACCTATAAATTTCAATTTATTGAGAAGACAATATATATTTTCAATCGGAGAATTATATAAAATATATTAAATAACTTCAGTAAGATGCTTGAACTGAATAAATGCATCTAAATCCGGCAAATGGTATAAGCCATTTGCCCCAAATAGATGTATATAGGTTTTCGAAAGTTTTGAAGCATAAATATGCAAAATTCAAATTTTTGATCAGGTGATTAACAAATGGAGATAAAACAGATTTTTGAAAATAAAAAGCAATATATCGATTTACTTTTGCTTGCTGATGAACAGGAAAGTATGATAGACAAATACTTGGAACGTGGGGATATGTTTGTCTTATGTGATGACGACTTAAAGGCAATTTGTGTTGTTACAAATGAAGGAAAAGGTATCTTTGAAATTAAAAATATTGCAACAGTACCAAAATATCAAGGGCAAGGTTACGGAAAACAACTTGTCAATTACCTTTTCGAACATTATAGAAGCGAATGTTCTACAATGCTCGTCGGCACTGGTGATAGTCCTGCCACCATTCCTTTTTATCAGAAATGTGGTTTTGTGATTTCCCACAGGATAAAAGATTTTTTTATTGACAACTACGACCATCCTATTTTCGAAGGTGGTAAGCAACTTACAGATATGGTATATCTGAAAAAACACTTATCCAATAAATAAGATAGCTATCTGGTTGTCTTTTCCCATTTTAATAAATAACGGTTATCAAATCTTCTGAATTCCATAACCCCTATTCATTTTAAACCAGATCATTTTGTAACATGGCCAAGTTGACCGGGTGCCTCTTTGTTTCTGTTGACACAGTTTAAATTCTGTGATACCATTGGTAATTACCGATGGGGTAATATATAAATCAGTCTGAGATACTTTTTGACACTTATGTCTTAAATCAGGCAATACAAATATTAACGCTATGTGTACCCAGGGGAGTGATATTATTTGGAATTTAAACTTGCTTTATTTCAACATTCTTTAATACAAAAGCAAGCTGTCAGCGAGATCATAAAATGCAATGACTTGACTATGCGTTACGGCCTCGTTTTAACAGAGAAACAAGCAATTGAATTGGTGGAAACTCGTTTCTTTGCTCTGAAAGAAACAGGAAGAATTGAGTTTGGCGGCGGCGTTATCGATAAAATTATCTATGAATTTTGTGATTCTCCCTACATTTCCATGCATAATTATGAGGAAACCCTGCACGATCTGATTGAAATGTTTTATTACTATAAGAATGAAACGCTTGATCTCATCAGTGATGATGACTTGATAAGCTATATGAAAAATGCATTTGATGGTAAATGTCGTGGTTCCTTAGAACTGTTATCTGGACGTGAGTTGTACAAATTGGCTCATAATCTGCGGTATGGCTATTCTGCAGATGATGAGGAGGGTGAAGATGGAGAGTATTGATAAAATAAGCAGGATAGATAGATCCAAACTTAGCGGAGAATATTATTTTCAGTCTCTGCTGGAACAGGCTTACCATTGTGGTTTGTTGCTTGATTCTGATTTAGAGAGAATACAATTTGATTGTCTTTCTATTTTAGCAAAGCAGACAGAACGTTACAACAGCGGGGACAGCAGTTCCATACGGATTGAAACTGCACAAAATATATTGGTGTCTGTCATGTATACAATTGGTATGTGCTTAAAGACATATACAAATCCCGATGATGCTGTCATTGCACTCCAAAACGAAAAAATGGAAACGTTGTTTGAAGAAGGAAGGCGTCAAATTGACCGAATGGTGAATACTACAAAAATTCTTCATTACAATATCATTCAGCATTTGGTGGATACGCAGAATGTTTTTTATCGTTCTACTGTTGTCGATGCTATTAGGGGATTCTTCAAACTGTATTATCCGGAATTTGGGGCGCAGGAGATCCATATTACAGGAGATTATCCTACATGCAATGGCGTTTCGGATTTAGCGGGAGTTGAGTTTATTCGGAAATATCTTGAAAATATCTACTGCGAAAATACATTTTGTGCGTGTTTTCCAGTAGAAAACATACATCATTTGCTTTGCGGATATCATGAAGACTATCAGAATTTACTTTTTAATATCTATGAACCTGTGTTGACCTCAGCACTTGGTTGTGCACTTGTCGATAAGGATATACGTGCATTAGAGTTGTCTTTTTTTGATATAACATATCTTGACCGTCTATTTAAAAATACGGATAAAAGTGAAATCGAATCCATACTCAGGCAGGTACTTGATAAGGTGAAGCAGGCATTATCGCTATCGGATAATTTGATGAACTACCTGAATGACAGCATTTCCCGAATTGCTACTGACATTTGGAATTCTTCCAGGACGCATACAACGGATAAGGTCTTTGTTATACCGTACTATCCAGAGAATGATCCCTTTGTTTCCTTTTCATATGGAGAAAAAATGGATAATGATCGATATCGTAAACTTGTGGAAGAAATCATGCAATGCAATATGACAGAAGATAAGATCATGATAATAAAAGAGGAAATTAACTCTTTCGCAGATTTTGCAGATATATTGCTGGATGCCGAGTTTTCTTCGGCCGAAATTCCCGAAGTTTTGAAACTACTAAACCCGGTAGAATTAGCAGCCTTAGCAAAAAAATATCCATATCAAAACGATTTGGAAATGCTGGACATGAAGGAAAATGAAAGATTTTTGTGTAATTGTCTGAAAAAGTTTGTGAATTCGCTCACAAATGAAGAGCAAAAATGGATTGAAAGGATGGTTAAACTTTTAAAACTAAAAGAAGAGTAAAGTTTGTTTCGCCGCTGTGTATTAATAAAATTCAATACCCGCCAACCGCAGAGGAATTCGATAAAGGCGGATATGATAGTATTAGAGTAAATATGCGACGAATGTTTTAAGATTAAAAATAATCCGAGAAATAAGGTGTCTGCTGTTCAATTGCATCCTCCAGCATATCCAGTATTTCTGGGGTGCATGAAATGCGTCCGATCCTATGAAGATAATCCGGTCGCTTGTATCCAAGGAGCATGGTTGTCATAGTTTGGATATCGGTCTTTGCACTGCTGCGTTCTGCCGCACGAACGACCTCACCTTTTCCATCCGGACTGATTCGCAAGGTAAAAGTTCCTTGATTCCATGAAAGAAGCGGATCGTCCAATGTAAAGGTCCATTCTCGTTTTCCTGTATCCGGCTTAAAGGGATATTGTTTTATAAATTGCTCCAAATCTACAATACGAGCCATATAATAAGGAGCTATGGTTTCTTTGATATCTGCATCTTCCAATAAAAATGCCAGAGGTTCATCCATATGAATATCGCCTATGACTTTTGAAATCATGGAAAAGTGTGCACTGATAAAATTCCATAGTCCGCTGCGGGCTTCTTCATTGACGAATATCATATCCTTAATGTGGAAAACCTCGTCTTCTATCCAGTAAAGGACATAACCGTCTGGTTGCCTTTCGTCATTATAATAAATAGCTGCCATCAGGTCATCAGGATCCCACAACCAGTATTCGTTCCAAGCCAGATCATTTCGTAACATTGCACCGTGAGTTTGGAGAGCAAAACGTTCATATGTTTTCTTTATGGCATCGCTCTTGACATCGGTTCGTTCCACTTCACCGGACACTTGTTTGTTTTTAGGTAATTGATAATCATTAACTTCAAAGGTTATTTTATCAGAGATGATTTCCCACCCCTTTCTGCGGTAGTAAGGAATGGAATAGGGGTACAGAAAGGAAATTGACTGTTTTTTTTCTTGCATATTTGATAGTGCTTGATATAACAGTTTATGCATTAAACCTTGATTAGAATATTCAGGGAAGGTACCAACGCCTGTCAGTCCCCCCATGTCATAGGTATGATTGAATATTCTGACCTGAAAAGGATAAACTGCTACTTGAGAGACCAACTTATCCCCATCAAACCATCCTAAGACATCAGCTTCCTTCAGAACAGGTGACTTGGCACGGACCATGTCCCGATCTTCCCACCCGATTTTGTGCAGATCGTTATCCGTCACCTGGAAAACATATCGTAACAATTGATTGTACTGTTCCAGATGTTCTACTCCGACCTTATGCATTTTTAAATTTTTTTTTCGACTCATACGGTTCTCCTTTCTCAGAAAATATTGTGAAATTCATTTTATTATTTTTCCCATTGTTAAACTACCTATAACTGTACATAAAACTTTCTTCCTCTAATTTTATTATATACCTTTAATAAATCTATGAATTTTTACATACACTTTTATCCTATCATCAATCCATCTTTTTGTCTATGTACACTCGTAAGGCTGATAAATAAGAGAAAATGTGCTGAAGAGAACTGCTGGGGCACATAGGGAAATCAAGTTTTCCATAATATGAGTTGACCTAAATGGGTTTCAAAAAAAGGCTTCATTAATTTATTAAATAGTAATACAATGGAGTTATTAAACTATTATTAGTTTCTGATGATTTGTAGTATGCCGAGTTTTCTATGATCTGATTATAAAATAAGAAGTAGCTCAAAAAACATTTTTTATTATGTTTTATGCCTTGAGCTTGCAAAAGGAGTGGATATAAATATGATAAATAATAAATTGAATTTCTATTTCTTTGGAGAAATCGGTGATTATGACCGATATAATCCGGCTTATGTATGTAATAAAGAGTATGTACCTGAGATACTATATATAATCGCATCAAATGAACCATATTCAATATCTAAATATGAAATAGCAAATATTTTAAGATTAAATGAGGAAAAAGTTGATAATATTATTAATGATCTTGGATTAATTAATGCAATAGAATGTAGAGATAATACATATAGGACAACGTTTCCGGTTTTTTTAGAAGGAGATATAACGAAAATGGAGCAATACTTGAGTAATATAGGTGAAGTTATTGGAGATAAGATAATATCATTACAGAATGTAATTAACCCCAAATTATCGGACTTAGAATGTTCAAAGCATTATAATAAAGAAAGAATACTTTATCATATTATTTGTGATGATGTTTTCGACGATATGTCATTTGATTTTTTTGCAGAAAGGGGTATCTTTTGCACATCAAAAATTCAGCCCGGTAATAGGGCATATATAATAATAGGTTATGAAGATAGCAAAACAGTAGAAGCACACAGTAACAAATTACTATGCAGCAGTAATAATTACAGAAGTTCAGAATTTATATTTAACAGTTTTGGAGATTCAAATGGTTCAAGAAGGGATATGTACAGGTTTTTCAGGATGATAGAAGAATATATTGATAATGCGACACCTTTTCATGATCTAAATATATCGTATAACAGAACTCTGAACGACATGAACAAAGAAATTGCACAAAATTGCGGAGAACTAATAATCAATATACTTACTAAACACACTAAGTATAATCAGTTTTCGGAAAGGGAAAAAAATTTGCTTAATCTTCTAAAACAACTTAAATATATTAATATTAATGAATTTGATAACTCTATAATGATAGATGTGCCAATATTCTACTCATCTGAAAAAACAATTATCAAGGATATATCGGATATTATACTTTCAAACATATTTCCAATAGTAAGAGAAGCCTTTCAAAAATTTCAGGTTAAGATGCCTGGGTTAACAGCATTAAAGCATGAGGTTGATATAAAGGAAATAGCGAATGAATTATGGCATCAGATTTTTGGCCTTACCAATGAATATTTAGTAAAGAAAGAGGTTGTATCATTGCCGCCGGATATATATGGAGAAGGCAGATATTTAAGAAGCTTTAGAATTAATTCGACCTTATAATATGAGCAGTTCTCAAACTTTATTTTTAATGGGAAATTTTATTGAAATTCTTAACCCATGAGGTTCAACATTCTGAAAACTGATTTTCCCTTTATGGGCTTTTACTATTTGGCGTACCAAATTTAATCCTAAACCATGAGCAGGCTCACCGCCTTTATCACACACAATTGATTTTACCTGTGCAGAATTTAGTCGTTCTAACAAAGTCGGAGAGATTCCCCTTCCCGTATCTTCAACTACTATAACACAACAGTTCTCATCGTCTGAAATAGTAACATTGATATTACAGCCATGAGGGTTATGAGTGATACTGTTGTGAATCAGATTTTCGAGCATTCGTGCAAGAAGATCCGAGTCTCCTTCGATAACAATTTTTTCAGCACATGAATGGGTTTTTAAGTCTAAAACAAATGATGAATCTAAACCGTTGTTTAGAAAGTCGCTTATTACCTGCCGGGTTAATTCTACAGGGCTAATCAAGGTTTTATTTATAGGTTCCATTGAGTATTCCAATTTTGATGCGAGGTTTAAGTCCATAATAAGTTTTCGTAGTTTTTCCCCATGTTTGCGAATAATTCCGGCTTGTGTCCGGGTTTCAGTGGTAAGCCTGTCGTCATCTTCTATTTCTCCGGCATATCCCAGCATAATGGAGAGAGGGGTACGGATATCATGGGATATGGCACATATCCATTCGGAACGGGCAGAATCTTTTTTTATAAGTTGATTGACAGCTTTATTCAACTCAGTATTAATCTCTTTAAGTTCACCTTTCTCAGTGAGCTTGACTGATTTCCCTTCTGCCATCATTTCGATGCCCGTAAGAATAGGACTGACTGCTTTTTCTACTCGGTGGATGTTGTGCCAAAATAGAATCAGCATTAAAAGGATGTTAGCGGAAAATATCACAATGATACCTATAAGACCGGAAAAAAGATAATCGTAATCCATAGTAAATGTATATTTAACAACAGAGTGCTTAGGATATCCTACAACAAAAAGTCCCGCCGGATGTTTCCAAACCCTAACAGGATAATCCTGTAAATACCACTTGCTGAATTGTGCAATTTGGGTAGAAGTATAATTTCGGGGCAATTCTTCAGGTAAATTTTCTTCCCAGATCACTTTCCCACGATCATTTAATATCATTGCCCAAGCATTTTGTTCATACAAAAGTTTTGAAAAATTTTTATCAGTCTCTATACCTTTATCGTTTACTGTTATGAGCTTTGCCAAGCGGCTTATGGGAAGGTCAGACTTGGCGGACAGATTAGAGGATGATATGGCAATAACTGTAACCAGTATGCAATTAAGCAAAAGAAATAGTAAAAGAATTCCAAAGGTTGAAAGCAGATATTTTCGAAAGAAACGCTGTGCTGTTTTCACCGTTGTACCTCCTTCAAAACAAGTTTATACCCTAATCCCTTTATCGTTATAAGGGCTTCGGGAGCAGAAGGATTTTTTTCTATTTTTTCTCGAAGATGACGAATGTGAGTCATCAATGTTGTTTCATAACCCTGCCATATTTCCCCGCAAACGGTTTGGCACAGTGCGCCTATTGTTACGATACGGCCGGCATTTTCTGAAAGCTTCAGAAAAATATTATATTCTTTTGCCGTCAAAGGAATAGTTTTACCAAAACGGTGCACTTCTGCTTTATCCAAATCTACCTCTGCTGCCGGGAGAATAACAATACGGTTACCTCTCGGATATGTTCGCTTTAATATTGCCTGAACTCGGAGTAAGAGCTCCTTTGGCAGAAAAGGTTTTACTACGTAGTCATCTGCACCTAATTCAAAACCTGAAAACCTGTCTTCGGCTTCTCCTTTTGCTGTAAGCATTAAAACGGGAACTTTGCTGACTTTTCGTATTTCTTTCAGCAATGTAAAACCATCAATATCAGGCAGCATCACATCCAATATAACCATAGCAGGCATTTTTTGCTTAAGTACTTCAAGGGCTTCTTTACCTGATGCTGCAGTTGTAATCTGTGTAAAACCTGCCCGTTCAAAAATTGACCTTATCATGGTCAATAGTTCCAACTCATTATCTATAACTAAAATCGAACTGTCCTTCATGAAATGTACCTCCTTCTCTGCATAACCATTAAACTTAAGCCGGACTGCTCCTGCTATTATTATACAATGATATAACAAATATGTATATGATAAGGAGAAATCTCAAGGCAAACTCAAGGTTATCTCAAAATAGTCTCAATATTGATGGAGTACAATTTTTATATAAAAACGAAAGGAGAATACAATATGAATGATTTTATAATTAAAACGTCCGGTCTAACAAAAATATACGGAAAGCAAAAAAGTGTTGCCGATTTGAATCTCAATGTAAGAAAAGGCAGGACATACGGTCTCCTTGGACGTAACGGTGCAGGAAAGACAACAACTATGAAAATGCTCTTAAATCTTATTCAACCGACCTCCGGTAAGGTATACATTTTCGGTAAAGATATGGGGACCGGGGAGAGATATATTTTACCTCACATAGGCAGCTTGGTTGAATCTCCGGGATTCTATCCCAATCTTACTGGGGCGGAAAATTTAAAAATTTTTGCAGAATTACGTCACATGACAAATCAAAATGCGATTAAAGATGCACTGAATTTAGTAGGACTTCCCTATAAAGACAAAAAACTGTTTTCAAAATATTCTCTCGGCATGAAACAGCGTCTTGCAATTGCGCTGGCGGTTATGCATGATCCGGAGTTGTTGATTTTAGATGAACCGATTAATGGCCTTGATCCTATTGGTATTGCCGAGATTCGTTCATTTTTTCGAGAGCTCTGTGATGTAAAAGGGAAGACCATTCTTATTTCCAGTCATATTCTTTCGGAAATCTCATTGTTGGCTGATGATATCGGAATTATAGATCATGGAGTTTTGCTAAAAGAAGAAAGCTTGAGGGAACTGGAAAAGCAGAATATGAGATATATTCATTTTGGTGTATCGGATTCGGCAGAAGCGGCTCAAATTTTGAAAACGACTTTTAAGACTCAGAATTTCCACGTTGAAGATGAACATAATATACGTTTGTATGAATTGTCACTTGAAATACCGAAGGTTAACCGAGCGTTCATAGAAAAAGGAATTGAGCTTACGGAATCTCATGTTTGCGAAGACACATTGGAGGATTACTTTAAAAAAATTACGGGGGGTGTAGGTATTGCTTAAAATTATTCACTGCGAATTTGCTAAACTGAAAAGAAAACATTTTGTTTTTCTTGTAATTTTAGCGGCATTACTGTTTCCAATACCTATGACTGCAATGTTTTTATTGCTTCCAAGACTTCATGATAAATATCCTACTGCCGCTATGCAGTTTGACGGAATGTGGCAGTCCGTACTCGGCTTTGGAATTCAAATGCTGCTGCCTTGTATCTTAGGTGTTTTAGCAGCAATTCTATTTTTTATGGAAAGGGACAACAATACCTTTAAAAATTTGCGCGCTATTCCGGTTACAAGTAAACAAATGGTAGTAGGAAAAATAGCCGTGCTTTTTATCTTTAGCATCATTTTCTGTCTTGCATCGACAATAGTTTCTATATTGTTAGGCGGAGTATTTTTTGAAGTAACAGGTGTTTTCTATAAATTGTGGATGTCAGTACTGATGGGGATTATGGTTACAGCAGGAACTCTACCTTTGGTTATTGTTATCGTACTGTTTAACAAAACCTATATTTTCTCTGTTTTACTATGTATTTTTTATAGTGTGCTCAATTCCTTTGCGGAATTTATGATGACTGAGCTGCCAAAAGCCGTTGTATTTGCTTTACCTGTTCCGCTTATTAACCTGTGGTCATCTAACGATATGCAAAACCATGTGATTATGGGTGATGCCGATGACTTGCTGATGTTTAAATCTCTTGACCTTATTCCCTCTACGAAACTTACCTTTACAATTCTGACAGTTATGGCATTTACCTCTGTGGGAATCATTATATATCTGTATAAGAAATGGGAGGAGTGCTGATATGAGAAGCATTATAAAAACGGAACTTTATAAAATGAAACACTACTCCATACCGTTCATTGGAGTGGCTTTGATGTTATTATCCGTATTGTTGACAATATTCACTTCTATGGCAAATGATGGTTCTGTTTGGGATTTTACCTACTTTACGGAACAGGTCATTAAAAACAACATGACGACATTTTTTCCAGCATGCATTACACTAATTATGGGGTATCTCATTACCCGAGAACAAAGAGACGATACTCTGAAAAGCATTTTAACAGTGCCGGTGAGCTTTCGAAAGCTGCTGACAGGAAAACTGATTGTAGGATCGATTTTGTCGCTGACCTTTGGGATCGTATGTACGGTATTCACGATTATTTTCAATTTTATTGCGGGTTTCCCGGGATTCACTTTGCAACTGGCGTTGCGGGGACTTATTCAAACCACCATTGTGAATTTGCTGCTTTATATTGCGGTTATGCCCATTATTATCATTACCAGCAAAGCCCAGAGCGGTTTCCTTGTAGGCGTTATTTTTGCTTTTGCTTATGGGTACGGAGGTATGTTTGCTGCCGGAAGTGAATTTTTGTATAACATGTACCCCATTACAGCGGCGCTGGGCATAGTACGGTATAGAGCCTATGATCCTTCCGTTAGATGGAATACTCCTTTATGTATTTTCAGTCTGGGACTTACACTTTTATTGTCCGTAATTTTGATATTAGCAACGGATAATAAGATGGAACTTAAAAGATCTGCCAAAAAACATGTGAGGGCAGTTCCTAAAAAAGGATGGTAACGAAAGCTATAAAAAATCATTCCCTTGATGTTATCTGTTTCTGCGTATATACTGAGATTAAGATATTCGTATAATGGACAGACGTACACAACCAATACCATTGTCTGCCCATTGGCAATATTAAAATATTTCAGGAGCCTCAAAACGGTATGCCGAAAGAAAACAGAAAAAAGGAGTGATGTAATCCATGTATAAAATAATGATTATTGAAGACGACCCTGTAATTCGGGAAGAATTATCTGTTCTTTTGAGAGGCAGCGGTTATTCCGTTAATATCCCGATGAATTTTTCAAGCATTATCAATGATATAAAAAATTGTAACCCTCATTTGATTTTACTGGATATAAATCTGCCTGTACAGGATGGTTTTAAAATATGCTCTAACATTCGTACCTTTTCAAATGTACCTATTATTTTCGTAACAAGCCGAGATACGGATATGGACGAATTGAACAGTATTATGTTAGGTGGGGATGATTTTATCACGAAACCCTATAATACCTCCATCTTGTTAGCTCGTATTGCTTCTCTGCTGAAGCGTGCCTATGCCTCGGGACAGGTAGATTTAATGACCTATCATGAAATAACCCTGCATTTGGAAAGCAGTAAGGTAGAATATCAAAATAACTTTGCTGAACTCACAAAAAACGAATTAAAGATTTTGGTTTTTCTTTTTAAGAATGCCGGGAAAATTGTTCCCCGTGCAGATTTAGTGGAATATCTTTGGGATAATCAGCTTTATATAGATGATAATGCTTTGAGTGTGAATATAACAAGGCTTAGGGATAAGCTCAGGCAAATAGGAGTGGCGGATTTGATCCAAACCAAACACCGTCAGGGGTATATGATATGAGCTGCAGGGATTATTTAAAGGATCAGATTCCTTGCATTATTACTCATATTCTTTCCATGGTAGGTTTTACTGTTTTCATGTCTGCAGTAAACATTGATAAAGATATCATCTGTATTCTTCTTATCTCATGGGCTTTGATTGTAATTTTTTATATAGGCATATGTTACTGTTTTCGATACAGATATTTTAAACAAATTCTTTTACAGCTTGACAGTTTGGATAAAAAGTATCTGATTGCTGAAGTGATGGATATGCCGACACGAGAGGATGACAAAATATATTATAATATTTTGAGGACATCTAATAAATCCATGATAGAAGAGGTATCTCGCTCTAAGCGGGAACGGGGAGAATATAAGGAATATATCGAACAATGGATACATGATGTAAAAACACCTATCGCCGCTATGCAGCTTGTATGTGAAAACAATAAATCCGATACTACAAGAAAGGTAATGGTAGAGTTAGAGAAAATCAGCCATTTTGTAGATCAGGCGCTCTACTATGCCCGCAGCGAAAATGTGGAAAAGGATTATCTGATTAAAGAAGTCGTTTTATCGGATATGGTTCATGCCGCCATTGGGGAAAACAAACAACTTCTTCTTCAAAACCATATTTCCGTCCGGGTAGAGAATTGTGAATATACCGTTTATACCGACGAGAAATGGATTGGTTTTATTTTAAATCAGCTTATTGTCAACGGGGTAAAATACAGAAGCGATCATCCTCTTTTGATTTTTGAGTCTTGTTCTGAGCAGAGCAAGGTTAAGCTCCTTATTCGAGACAATGGCATCGGAATTTCCGCAAGCGATTTACTGCGAATTTTTGATAAAGGCTTTACCGGCAAAAACGGAAGAACCGGCAGAAATTCTACAGGCATCGGTTTGTACTTATGCAAACGGCTGTGTGACAAATTAGGTATCGGCATTTCAGCCCATTCAAAGCAAGGGCAGGGGACGACAATAGAACTTAGTTTTCCAAAAGGTGACTTTGTTAAAGTTCGGGGGTGAAATTTCTGTACTTCTTACATTTTTGTAAGAACTGTGTAAGAAAAGTCGATACACTTTAATTTCTCTATTCCTTAAAATGAATATGAGGTGAAATAAATGGAACAAATTTTAAGGATCGAACATATTGAAAAATATTATGGGAACAAGGGAAATATCACCAAAGCTATTGACGATATCAGCTTTGAAGTTAGCAACGGTGAGTTTATTGCCATTATGGGAGCTTCCGGTTCCGGGAAAACAACACTTTTAAACTGTATTTCCACTATTGATACGGTCAGTGCCGGCCATATTTTTTTGGATAATACCGATATTACGGAAATCAAGGAAAAGAACTTGGCTCGTTTCCGCAGGGAAAATTTGGGCTTTGTTTTTCAGGATTTTAACCTTCTGGATACCCTGACTATAGGTGAAAACATTGCCATGGCTTTGACTATCAATAAAGTACCTGAGAATGATATAGACCGGCGTGTGGAGGAAATGGCCGAAAAGCTTGACATTCTCTCCATTCTGAATAAGTTTCCCTATCAGGTTTCCGGCGGACAAAAGCAACGATGTGCCTGTGCCAGGGCAATGATCAATAATCCCAAACTGATTTTGGCTGACGAGCCGACTGGAGCCCTGGACAGCCATTCCGCACAAATGTTTCTTACCACTATTCAAACCATGAATCAAGAGCTTAATGCAACTATCCTTATAGTTACTCATGATGCTTTTACTGCCAGCTATTCCAGGAGGGTTCTGTTTCTGAAGGATGGGCGAATTTTCACAGAAATACAGAGGGGCGAACAATCCCGTAAACAATTGTTTGGAAAAATCCTTGATGTGATGACACTGCTGGGAGGTGACCTGTCCGATGTACGTTAAATTAGCTCTGCGAAATGTAAAACGTTCCGCAAAGGATTATTTGATTTATCTGCTGACCATGGTTCTTTCTGTGGGTTTGTTTTATGGATTTCTTTCCATTACTAGTCCGTTTTATAACAGCAGGTTACCTATTCAAATGAATCTGGATTATTTTTCTAGCAAGATGAAAATTATTATACCGCTGATTGCCATGTTGCTTGTTTTTTTGATTTCTTACGTAAATCGCTATACGATTAAGCGAAGGAAGAAAGAATTTGCACTACAAATTATTATGGGTATGGAGCAGCGAACAGTTGCCTATATGTTTTTTATAGAAATGCTCTTAATGGGACTGATTGCCGTTGTTATGGGAATTCTCTTTGGGACATTACTATCGCAAATTGTAAGCGCTATTATCATGGCTTCCTTTGGAGAATCTTATCATTTTTATTTTTCGATATTTCCGGACACGATTTTATGGACACTGACGTTTTTTACCGCATTGTTTATTATCATCGGATTTGGAAACGTTCATGTAATCCGTAAGCAGAAAGTAATTGACATGCTTCATGACAGCTATAATACGGAAAGCACGGTTACCATAAAGGATATGCTTTTTTCAAGTGTGATATTATCTTCTGCTTTAGCTATCTGTATCTTGCTCCTTTGTTTTATAAAGATCATTCCCTTTTGGAATCAATTCGGCCAAAGAGCAATGAAGCTGGTTGCTGCCTGTACATTCGGCACGATAATTTTTCTGATTTGTGCCGCTATCTTTGTTGTTACGACTTGTAAAATGAAAAGAGAGGGAAGTCTGGTTGCTGCTCTGCTTTCCGTCACCGGATTGGCAACAGGTATTTTCTTGTTACAAATGCAGGGACTTATTGATGATATGCTGAGAATGGGTATGATCAGCGGAGGAATTTATAATTTCGTTCCCCCGGTGCTTTCAATGGGAATGGTTATATTTAGTCTTGTCGCCTTTTTTTGCTGTATTTCATGGATGGTGGTTCTTGCAAAAAAGAAATCAAAAAAATTCCGGTTTCAGAATCTGTTTTTGTTGGGGCAGATTATTTCAAAATTAAAAACCAATTCAAAAACTATGGCAATTTTGACCTGCGTTTTTATGAGTTCATTTGTTTTACTTGGATGGCTGCCTACCTATACTGCACAGGTAGACGGATATTTGAAAGTACGTTCTATCTACGACGTACAAATCTTTTCAGCATATACAAGAGTGGATAGTATTAATGATTTACCAAAGGCAGAAATGGATTATTCATACATTGATACTTATTTGGCTAAGGGAGGTTATGAAGTTGTTGGTACCGCAAATGTGGAAACATATTTTCTAAAAGACAGCGATTTTAATATAAGAATAGAAAATTATATGCCTGTTCTTGGCATTTCATTAAGCGATTACAACTCTCTGCTTAGACTATCAGGACATGAAGAAATGTCCCTACCCAAAAACAGTTTTGCTGTCGCTTGGTCTAATACAGCGTTATCCGATGAAATAAGGCAATTCAATAAACTGCATATACAAATACGGGCTGGAGAATACACACTTACGAAGGTCAAGGGAGCAGATTATCAGATAAATGCGGGTATGGGGATTTTTACAAGCCGTATGAAGGCGGTTTATATCTTGCCTGACTCTGTGTGTAATACACTCACCCTTGCAACCACCTATTATGCTGCAAATACCACGGAACCTCTTTCTTATGATTTCGCTGTAAATATGGATAATGAAGTAAGCCATTGGCTAAACGATACTGGTATTATTCCAAAAGACAGTGGATATGTGAGACTTAAAACGTTACAGCTTAACGAGGGAATATCCAACTCTCTTATGCTTCGTATTGGGGGAACTTATACAAGCTTGGTGTTAATTGTCATATGTCTCACTATTTTAGCATTGCAGCAGCTTACAGATGCAACAGAACATAAAAAGCGCTTTGAAATTATAGGAAAACTGGGAGTGGATAAAAAACAAATCAGTCGTTATATCCGGCAACAAATGTCCGTATGGTTTGGTATTCCCATTTTAGTGGCGTTTTGCGGTTCAGGAGCAGTTTTTTCTTACTTATCAAAGGCAAACTATCGGGAATATATCCCTTATGTTACAGAGCATCAGGTATTTACAAATATTTTAAGCATCTATGGAATTTTTATTTTAGTATTTATCTGTTATTTATCAGTTACCTATACTCTGTTTAAACGGAATGTAATATCATGAAATTTATTTTTAATGGAGTTTATGATAATCCTTTATTTATGA
>NZ_FMIF01000037.1:0-75540 GCF_900095615.1 Sporanaerobacter sp. PP17-6a
CTTAAGTTGCTTTATTACTATAGCATAATATGCGCTACTTGTCAACAACTTTTAAAACTTAAAATATAATATTTTTAATAAAACTTGTCATCTTTACAACAACGTTTTATATATTAACACATATTTTTTTATAAATCAAATTCATATTATTTAAATAAATTTGATATTACTCATATTTTAAGGCATTTATCTTCTCTTTTCTTCTTTTTTCAAGTTATTTTGTCATATGTTGTGAAACTAAACTTCCCAAAGCAATTGAATACAATTTGGATTCATGAGAATCAGCCCTCGATACTAAAACTACCGGCACTTTAGCTCCCATTATAACGCCGGCAGATTTTCCGTCTGCGAAATAGGTAATACTCTTTCCTATTCCATTTCCCATTTCAATATTGGGAACTAAAAACACATCCGCATCCCCTGCCACTTCGCTATTATAATTTTTAATCTGAGCAGCTTTTTTTGAAACGGCCAAATCTAATGCCATGGGTCCGTCTACTATTACCCCATCTTCAAATTTTCCTTCCTCATACCTCTTTTTAAGTTCGCCCGCATCTAATGTTGCAATCATCTTTTTATCAACTTTTTCCTTTGCCGCCAGGCAAGCTACCTTTATTTTTTTCATTCCCAGGGCATGCCCCACTTTTACTGCATTATTTATAATTTTTTCTTTTTCGTCTACATTTGGAATTAAATTCATTCCTCCATCTGTTAGCAAAATGAATTTATAATAATTTTTTGTCTCATATATCATTGTATGACTGAGAAGGTTTTCCGTTCTCAATCCGTAATCTTTATTTAATACTTCCTTCATAAGTGTTGGCGTATCCACCAAACCTTTCATTATAAAATTTGCGTTTCCCTGACTTACAAGTTTAACTCCGATTTCCGCCGACTTTTTCAAATCCGGTTCATCTATGGTTTTCCATTTATTAATTGATATATTATATTTTTGGGCAATTTTCTTAGTTTTATTTATATCTCCAATTAAAATTGGCTCTATAATGTTTAAATTTGCTCCTTCCGATACAGCCTCCAAGACCTCATGGTCTTGAGATGCCACTACAGCCAACTTCATCTTCTTTTCATATTTTATTTTAAGCAATTCTTCTAATTTGTTTATCATTTTTTACCCTCCCCCAATTATTAATTTGTTCCTAATATTTTTTCCAACTTATATTTAACATCCTTAATTGTTTTATTTTGAGGATTTATTGAAAATGCTCTGTCTATATCCTCTTTCGCTTCATCATACATTCCTATCTGAAAATATACTATTCCTCTGTTGCATATTATTCTATAATCTTTATCATTAATGTTAATACCTTTTGAAAAAGCATCTATTGAATCCTGAAAATTACCAACTCCATATAGAGCAATCCCCAGTTCATTAAATATATCCGAGCTCTTAGGATTAAGCTCTGCTGCCTTTTTAAAATTTTCAATAGAAGAATTTAAATCATTTAGCCCTTTATAAGTTAACCCTTTCATATAATAAATGTTCCACAAGTCCTTATAACGATTTTCCAAATGAGTAAATTCGTCTATTGCGGCAGAATAATTTCTGGCAAACAACAAATTACATCCCCTTTCATACGATGCATTGTCTGCTATTTTTTCTATTTCCTCTCTTATTTCATCTTTTCTCTCCGAATCTTTACTAAGCAAAATAAATTTCTCCCAGGAAAGCTTCGCTTTTTCAAATTGTCCAAAAGTTTTATAATAATATCCCAATTTATAATAAGCAAGGGAATACTTAGGATTCAAATCAAGTATGCTCTCAAATGTTTCCATCGATTTTTTAAGAAAGTCCTCTTTCAATTCCTTCTCTCCATAGGATATTCCTTCATAGCATATTCCCAGATTAAACAATCCGTTAATATGTTCCCGGTTTAAATTAGTCAGTGTTCTAAATAATATTGCTCCTTTTTCATAATTTTCATTTTCTACTTCTTTTAATCCTTTATAAAAAATATAACTTTCTATATCGGAATTATATTTTTTTAATATCTCTTTATATTTATCATTATATTTAAAATCATGGTCTGTCCCCATTAAAAAAATAATTCCTTCTATAATATATGATACCTTTATATCGTCTTGTAGATTCCCTTTTTTGATCTCCTTTAAAAATACATCCGTAATTACAGGTAAAGGCAAATCACCGGTAACAATGTAATCTCCCACCTTTACCGATGTATTTTGCTTTATTTCAATGAAAGAAATTTTATCAGCTTTTCTTTTAAAATATTTTTCAATTTTATCCATGGCAATCACCCTTAATCATAGTATTTCCTCATATATAATCTTTTTCTTCTTGTGCTTGTGTTAAGAATATCAAATAAATGGCCCCTATAAATCATGGTAAAAGAAAAAACAATCTGTTCAACCAAATATTTCCCAATTCCAAACAATGAGAAATCAAAATTAAATGCTATATGAGTGGTTAACAGATCTAAGATAATCCCCCCTGTCAGTTTATAAAGAACATAAGAAAAAATCAAATTAGGAATTATCCAATTAATCCAATTTTCAGCCATAAATCCTGCGGAATAAGTCAAAGACTCCAAAGAACTCCTGTCCTTTTGATATATAACTTCCGGCAGTGGGTTAAAAATAATAAATGCCCCAATAGTAATAATATTCATTAAAGCTCCTCCGTTGGAACCCGCAATTCCGCCTATTCCCTCGAGAAGATAACTTACTATCCAAATTATAAAATATATACCGTATATTTTCCATATATATTGCTTAAATCCTTCTTTAAAATCTTGAATAGAAATTTTGTCATACTTTATTACGCCATATAATAAATTCAGATAATTGGACACCAAACTGCTAACAAGAATAGCTGTTAAAAGTCCCGCAATTATATTTAAAATTCCTTGAAATAATGTATTAATCAGAGTAAATGCCACTGTAGAAATAATTGTATACACAAAACCGGTAAAAATGATCATCCAATTCTTAAAAAAACTCTTAGAACTTTTTTTTATTACCGCTCCATTTACAAAGAACAAGTCTTTAATCAAGTCCATAATCTTCACTCCTCATATTTATTGGCAATTTTCGTTATATCAAAAACTTTACATTTATTCATCACTCCATTTTCATAAACAAACATCAAATCTTTCTTGTCTTTTTTAATTTCTCTTATTTTATAACCTTCCTCTATAAAAGAAATGATATCAAAAGGGAAAGTTTCCATATGAACAATATTTAATATCCTTTTAGTCGGCATATCGGAATAATCATGGAGATAATTATTTAAAATTTCTTCATCCTTAAGTATATCGTGCTTTTTATTAATATTTCCAACGCCAGTTGCCCGTTTAATATATTCAGGAAAATTTGATGATTTGTTATAGAAAATATAATCGTATTTTAATATTTCATTGAATATTTCAATATTATCACTAATTCTTTCTTTATAAAACTCATAAATTATTCTATATAATTCTCTTTTACTATGGGAAATTTTATGATAATCCTTTTGTTCCCAATAATCGGCATAATCCTCATAAAAATCAAAAGGAGTATTATAATAATTTTTAATGACATATTCCAAAGTGTTTTCAAAGGAAGAATCATTCCCATATTTTTCAACTAAATCTTCAATTGTTTTCAATTTCAGCATATCCTTGTATTTGATACTATCCGTCTCCAGTACCTCATAAGGAGGCTCATTCAAAAATTTAAAACCATACAATTCCTTGTCTTCTCTCAATTTTGACCCTTTAAGAAGTTTTAAAAATCCCAGTTGCAGCTTTTCCGGCCTTAATTCATAGACCTCGTTAAAAGAATTCTTAAAGGAATCATAATCTTCAAAGGGAAGCCCCGCAATCAAATCTAAATGCTGATGAATACTTCTATAGCTTTTAATTCTTTTAGTTACTCTTTTCAACTTTTTTATATCTGTTTTTCTGCCTATAGTCTCCAACGTTTTTTCATTAGTTGATTGAACCCCTATTTCAAATTGAAACAATCCATCCTTTACATGGCTTAAAAATTCCAGCATATCTTCGTCTAAAAGATGAGCAGTAACTTCAAAGTGAAAATTCATATTTTGAGGATTCATTTTCATTATAAAATTCATTATTTCCATGGCATATTCTTTATCAGCATTAAATGTCCTATCCACAAATTTAACTTGCCTTACCTCTGCCTTTATTAATCGTTTTAGATCATCTTTTACCCTGTCTATTGTGAAAAACCTTACTCCTTTGATTGTTGAAGAAAGGCAAAATTTGCAGTTAAAGGGACAACCTCTTGAGCTTTCAAAATACACTATTTTATCTTTAAGTTCGTCCTTTTTTATGTTCAAAAATGGAGACGGTATTATATCTAAATTTTTGATTAAATCTCTCCCTTGATTTTTAAAAGACCTGTTTTCTTTCCTAAAGGTCAAACCTTTTATTAAATCAAAGTCTTCTTTTTTCTCTGTTAAGGCTAATAAAAGTTCCTTAAAAGTCTCTTCTCCTTCTCCCGATATAATAAAATCCACATAAGGAATATCATCCAATATATTCTCTTTTTCAAAAGAAATCTCCGGTCCTCCCAATATAATCTTTATATGAGGGTCTACTATTTTTATGATTCTGCATATCTTTAATATTTGCTTGACATTCCATATATAAACGGAAAAAGCCACTATATCCGGAGACATCTTAAATATTTCTCCTGCAATATAATCAGCATTTTGATTTATAGTAAATTCCGCTATATCCATATCTGATATTTCCGACGAAAAACTCTTTAAATATCTGAGAGACAGAGCCGAGTGAATATATTTTGAATTAAGGGTAGTAATAACTATATTCATAATTAATCATTCCTCTAATCTTTCATCTTCCGAATTAATTCTATTATAGCATATTAATTTGTCTCTACAAGTTTTCAGATATTTCTTTCGTTTTTCTTTTTAAACAATATTACTTGATAAGTATTGAAGATTTTAAAAAAAGAATATAAAATATATATGTAAATACATTGAGAAAGGGGTAGATTTATGCAGGAATTTGACAAAATATCTATACAGGAGATGTCTAAAAATGATATGTTAATGATATTAGAAGCACTTGAATACACAGGGAAAAATACAAAGATTGATGCATTTCTCAATTTAAAAGATAATATCATTAAAGAACTCAGTGAATTATCGGAAGCTAAAGAAGATGAGTTTCTTTTATATTTGCAAAAATAGTATTTATAAATATTTCTTCATTAAAATATAAAGGTCCTTATACATTTTTATAAAAAGTATAAGGACCTTTAATATTTACATTTTATCAGGAGTCTCCATTCCAAGAAGGGAAAGACCTGCTTTGATTACTGATTTCGTTGCCCATACCAACTGAAGCCTTGCATTTTTCAAATTATCTTCTTCCTGCATTATGGGACAACTGTTATAAAAGCTGTTGAAGGCTTTTGCTATTCCCATTATGCTTCTTGCAACAAAAGAAGGTTCATTTTTCTCCATTGCCGTGACTATTTCCTTTGGAAAATTATAAATCATCTTTATAATGTTAATTTCTTCCGGCGCTGATAAAATAGAATAATCTATTTCATTATCCGGCGAAAAATTTCCTTTTTCCAGCAGCCTGTTCGCCCTTGCATAGGTATATTGAACATAAGGACCTGTTTCCCCGTCAAAGCTTAATGTCTTTTCCCATGTAAATGTATAATCTTTAATCCTGTTATTAAATAATTCCTGAAATACTATTGCTCCTATTCCGACTTGTTTGGCAACTTCATCCTTGTTCTCTAAGTTTGGATTTCTTTCTTCTATTATAGCCAAGGTTTTTTCTACAGCCTTTTTAAGCACATCCTCCAAAAAAACAACTCTTCCCTTACGAGTGGACATGGTTCCTTCTTCCAATCTCACCATTCCGAAATTAACATGGATACAATCCTTCGCCCAAGGATATCCAATAAGTTCTACGATTTTTTTCCACTGTTTAAAATGAAGTATCTGCTCTGATCCCACTACATATACATTCTTATAGAAATTGTAATGCTCTTTCCTGTATATTGCTGCGGCTATATCCCTTGTTATATAAAGGGTAGATCCGTCGCTCTTTGTTATGAGGGCCGGAGGCATGCCGTAAGGTTCCAAATCTACTATTTCCGCTCCCTGGGATTTCTTTAATATGCCTTTCTTCCTCATATCATCTACTACTTTAGGCATCTTATCCGAATAAAAACTCTCACCCGTAAAGGAATCAAATTTAATCCCCAATATATCATAAACTCTGTTAAATTCTTTAAGACTCATATCCCTCATCCATTGCCATAGCTCTAAAGCTTCCGAGTCTCCGTCCTCCAATTTTTTAAACCAATGCCTTGCCTGCTCCTCTAAAGTGGAATCATTCTCCATCTCCTTATGAAATTTAACATACAGCTTTAGCAATTCGTTTATAGGATCCTTTTCAACAATTTTTCTGTCTCCCCATTTTTTATAAGCCACAATCAATTTACCAAATTGAGTGCCATAGTCTCCGAGATGATTTATAGCTACCGCATTATAACCTAAATATTTATATATATCATATAATGCATGACCTATGATAGTAGTCCTTATATGACCTATATGAAACGGTTTAGCAATATTAGGAGAAGAATATTCTACAATTACGGTTTTACCTTTCCCCATATCCGAAGAACCATATCTCTCTTTTTTCTCCTTTACTTCATTGAGTACTATTTCAGTTAATTTTTCCTTATCAATAAAGAAATTTAAGTATGGCCCCAAACTTTCAACCTTTTCAATATAACTGTTTTTCTCTATTTTTTCTGCTAATTCCTGAGAAATCAAATTTGGTGATTTCTTTAAAGCTTTAGATAACCTGAAGCAGGGAAATGCATAATCCCCCATTTCGCTATCTGGCGGAATTTCAACTAATTTTTCAATTTCTTCTTTTGCTAAGATATCATCAATTTCTTTTTCAATCAATCCAACAACTTCTTCTTTTAAATCCTTCATTTATAAATCCTCCTTCAAATAATAAGAAAAGCTTCTATCGAAGTATTTTATAAAGTAGCTTTTCTTGAAACTCATTTACGGAAAGTTCTTTTTAATCAATATTTATATGTAAGAACTTTCCTATTCGTTATAAATAAAAACTCTCATCTCAATTTAAGAGACGAGAGTTTTCCCGTGTTACCACTCTTGTTGGCCTATTGCCCACTCATTTATTTAACGCATCTTGCGTCCTATCCTACTTTATTCAGATGGATTCTCCAAGGCTCTTTTCAAATATATATTTGTATTTAGGCTTTCACCATCCCTAATTCGCTTTGCCAAAAAATATATTTTATTTCCTCTTCTCAGAATATGTCTTTTAAATTGTTAATTAATAATATACCTCATAATTCATAATTTATCAAGAAAATTATTTTAGTTCAACTACCGTTACTCCGCTTCCTCCTTCTCCGTACTTGCCCAGTCGATAGGATTTAACATGTTTATGACTCTTTAACAAATCCGATATCCCTGATCTTAAAACTCCCGTACCTTTTCCGTGTATTATATATATTTCTTTAAGTCCGGAAATATATACATCATCTAAATATTTATCCAAGTCCAGTAATGCTTCATCCAATGTTTCTCCTCTTAAATCGATCTCATTCTTTATATCCTGAGTTTTAAATTTTAGAATATTCTTTGTCATCACCGCAGTTCTTTTTTGTGAATCATTCTCTTTTATTCTTCTCAGAGAGGAGACAGGCACATTGATTTTCATTATCCCAACCTGCACCTGAAGATTTCCGTTATCATCTGGAAGAGAAACTACAATACCGGATTGATTTAAAGACAATATCTCCACAGATTCTCCTACCTTTAAATTTTTAGGGGGTTTAGAACTTTTCACATCCAATAACTTTATGGATAAATCCTTTTCCGTTTCATTTAATTTAGATTTAAGTTTGTCTTGAGCTTCCTGAATTTTAATATTTCTTTCTCTTTCAATTTCATTAGATATATTTCTTAGATTGGATACAATAAGATCCGATTCTTCCTTAGCATTTCTTAAAATATTTCTTGCTTCTTCTTTAGCTTTGTATATAATCTTTTCCTTTGCTTCCTGAGTTCTTTCTTTTTCATCAGTCAATTCTTCTTTTAATCTTTCTATTTCAATCTTCAATCTTTCAGTTTCTAACTTATTTTCTTCAATTCTCTTTCTGTCCTGATCCATTGTCTTTAATACATCTTCAAAATCTACATTTTCTTTGGAAATTAAAGTTTGAGCATGAGATATAATATAATCCATAAGCCCAAGCCTTTTAGATATTTCAAAAGCATTTGATTTTCCAGGAATTCCAATCGAAAGTTTGTAAGTAGGGCTTAATGTTTCTACATCAAACTCCATGGAAGCATTTTTTACTCCTTCTTTAGTAAGAGCATATATTTTCAATTGACTATAGTGAGTAGTTGCTATAGTTCTCACTTTTATATTATACAGATAATCGAGTATTGACATTGCCAATGCCGCTCCTTCTACAGGATCTGTACCGGCTCCCAGTTCATCAAAGAGAACCAAGTTTTTTTCTTCCACATTTTTTAATATCTCTACGATATTTGTCATATGAGACGAAAAAGTACTTAAGTTCTGTTCAATGCTCTGTTCATCTCCAATATCGGCAAATATCTTATTAAATACTCCCACTTCAGAATTATGATCTGCCGGTATATGAAGACCAGATTGGGCCATTAAACATAAAAGACCTACTGTTTTAAGAGTAACTGTTTTCCCCCCGGTATTAGGCCCGGTAATTACAAGAGTTCTGAAATCATCTCCTATATATATATCTATCGGAACAACTTTTTTCTTATCAAGAAGAGGATGCCTTCCCTTTTTAATATTTATATACCCTCTGTCATTAAGAATAGGCTTTGTTCCATCCATATTAACGGCAATTTTCCCTTTAGCAAATATAAAATCCAATCTTTGAAGTATTTTTTGATTATTCCTTATCTCGTTACTTCTTTCCCTTACCATATTGGTAAGCTCAATCAAAATTCTCTCTATTTCATGCTGTTCTTCAATTTTCAATTCCTTCAGTTCATTATTTAATTCTACTACAGCCATAGGTTCTACAAATAAAGTCGCACCACTGGAAGATTGATCATGAACTAGCCCGGGAAAATTTCCTCTGTTTTCCTGTTTGACAGGAACTACATATCTTCCTTCCCTTATGGTAACTATGCTGTCCTGAAGATACTTTTTATTATTGGATGAACTGATAATTGAATTTAATTTATCTCTTATGCTGTCGTTTTTCATATTTATCTTTCTTCTTATGCTTCTAAGAGCTGGACTTGCATTATCCGATATTTCTTCTTCACTTATAATTGCATTATTAATACTTTCTTCAATATACTCAAATACGCTCAATTCATTTATCAAATTTCCAACGACGGGATAATTCCCGTTTTTATCTTCCCTTGTCTCTTTCAAATAATTCTTTAAACTTCTCACAACTCTTAAAGAATCCGAAATCTTAAGAAGACTTCCCGGACCTAAGGTACCTCCGATTTCCGCTCTTTTGATTTCTCCCCTTACATCATGTATTCCGTAAAGAGGAGGAGTACCTCTCTTGATTATAAGTTCCAAAGCCTCTTCTGTTTCCTTCTGCCTATTTTCTATTTCACCTATATCTGTCAGAGGCTTTATCTGTGATACAAGTTCTTTTCCCAATGATGATTCCGCATTATCTTTTAAGATATCAATTATTTTGTTATATTCCAACACTCTTAAGGTCTTTTCATTCATAAAATCACCTCTATTATAGAATACCTCGATGCAAATGCCCTTTTGTGATTCCGTTTCTTTTTAAATCGGCTATAGTATGCAAGACATCCTCTTTATCGGTCAAATTCTTAGAAATACTAAAAAAAGCATCTTGAATACGAGAAATATTTTCTTTTTCAACAGTAAAATCAACTCTTATCATATTTACTCCCGATTTAAAAATTCCACCTACCTCCTCACTAAGCATCAACGGAACTGTATTATATATCTCAGTCACCTTATTGTTCCTTATCATCTGAAATATCTTTCCCTTTCTGTCCTTCAATCCATATCCTCTTTTGAATCTACAGTCTGAACAACTTTTATCATTATCGCATTTTTTAATTAAAGCCATGGGACAGTGCTTTAGTACCATCAGAGGATAGTAGCCATAAACGGACAGCTCAAAGTCCAAGGAACTTCTTCGGCATATCTCGTCTATACCCTTAATATCCAATTCCGGAGATAACGTTATGCTTTTCACTCCGGAATCTTTTAAAAGTTTGACGGTAAGGCTGTTAAAAACGTTTAATCCTATATCTCCGTGAATGTCTATATTATATTTTCGAACATATTTAAGAGTCCCGATATTCGATACGGATACACCATCAATCAGTCCTTGAAGGAGTTCAATATTCTTTCCCAAATCCTTCAGTCCTTCCTCTCCGACTATCTTATCCGTATATAAAAATCCCTCTTTACCTGATTTTTTTATTTCTTTGAATATGTCTTCAATGTCTTCACTAAACCCAATATATATTCTGTCTAATTTATTCAAATTTATATGTTTAAACTGATCAATACTTGAAACCCGCACACTCATTCTCTGTTTTTTTGATTTGGGCTTATTAAAACTCATCAGCTTTTCAAGTTTCTCATCATATTCTTCATCGGTAATTTCAGATCTGAAATTTAAAAGTTCTCTTTTTTCATTTAGTTCTTGGATTCCGTCTCTTCTTAGTTTATTCAATCCTCCCATAGGAAAAAATCCTTGTCCTTCAAAGTTCATCTTTATATCTTTTATATAATAAGGTGTATTTTGAAGCCTATCCATCTGATTAACTACCCTGTCCGTGGTTAAACTTATATTCTCGGCTCTTTGTACAACGCCCCCGCTGTAAACGTCCACTTTATATTTGCCATCGTCTATTGATAGTTTAATCTTATCACCGACAGAAATGTTCAAATCCATATTTATAGGAAATTTTTTTCTCTCTTCCTGAAAGGATTCTCTGGCTTTCCCAATCAGCATAGAATCGGAAGTCTTATAAACTTCGGAATTTTTCTTTACTCCCTTTATTCTTTTTATCCTCAGCAATTCTTCTCTGTTCTTAGAAAAATTAACAATAATTCCTACATACCTTCCTGAATCCAATTGGAACTCAAGTCCGTCTCCTTTTTCCACCTTATCAAACAACTTAATATACATATACATCTTGTCCCATTTAGCAACTTTCCCTATTAATACACCTCTGTTATCCGGCCTGTCATAAGAAATAAAGTTTTTACCGAAATCACCTAATACATATCCCTTTGTAAATCCTCTGTTAAATATCTCTAAAATATCTTCTCTGTCTTGATCAGTAATGGATTTTACGCCGTAATCCAATGCCTTTCTGTATTTTTCTATGATAACAGCCACATATTCCGGTCTCTTCATCCGGCCTTCCACTTTTAAAGATGCAACGCCGCTGTTTATTATCTTATCTAAATAATCTATAGTATTTAAATCCTTGGGACTTAAAAGATATTTTCCTTCCGTTTTTATTTCTTGAATACTTCCACTTCCGATCTTCATTATTGTATAAGGCATCCTGCAGGGTTGGGCACATCTGCCTCTGTTTCCGCTTCTCCCGCCTATAATGCTGCTCATAAGACATTGCCCGGAATAACAGACACATAAAGCTCCGTGAACGAATTCCTCCAGCTCTATGTGAGTTGTTGATGAAATGGATTTTATTTCCTCCAGAGAAACTTCCCTCCCAAGGACAACCCGGTTAAAACCCAGCTCTTCCAGAAATAGAGCTCCTTCTCTGTTTATGACGGTCATTTGGGTGCTTCCGTGAAGATGAAGTTCGGGAAATATGTCTTTTATCCCGTAGGCCAAACCCAAATCCTGAACAATAATAGCGTCTGCATCATTTTCATAAAGAAATTTTACATAGTTTAAAGCATCTTTCATTTCACTGTCGGCAATGAGAATATTAACCGTCACATAAACTTTCACATTTCTGATATGAGCATAAGTAATAGCAGCCTTCAATTCCTCATAATCAAAATTGGGAGCACTTTGTCTGGCGCTGAAAAGCTTTCCTCCCAGATATACCGCATCAGCACCGTTTTGAACTGCAGCATATAGGGATTCCATATTCCCAACAGGAGCCAACAATTCTGAATTCCTATTCTTCTTATTCACTAATTCTATATTTCCTCCTTTGAAAATATTCCCTTCTCAGAATCAAAATATTTAATGGACTCATCTAATTCCTTTTTAACCTGAACCAACTCCATTTGATTTTCGTACAATTTATTTTGAAGCTCTTTTATCATATCTTCCTTCTCTTTTAATTCCCTTTCCTTTAATTCCAAAAGTTTTTCATATTTCTTGGAATTTTTATTTTCTCTTTCTTGATCCTCTTTTGCTTTGTCAAATTCTTCCTTATTGTTGTTCAACTGCTCTTCTAATTCCTTTATTTTAGCTCTTGAATTTTCTAATTCTTTGCTGACATTCTCATAATTTCCTATAGGCCCTACCACTTCTTTTTCCAAACTCTTTAATTTCTGATTAACTTTGCAATATTCATCTGCAATATTAAATGCCGCTAAAATAGCTGCCATATGGTTGCTCAATCTCATATTGTTATGAAAAACATTTTTAATTGTATTGTCTACATATTGAGCTATTTTTTTGATATAATCTTCCGATTCGCTGCCTACCACGGTAAAGTTACGACCGTCAATTGTTACATCCACCTTTTTTTTATCCGTCATAACTTAATCATCTCCTCAAATTTTATACTTATACAGAAAAAAAGCTACTCCTTAACTTCTCAATTTTGCATCAAAGGTATCTTCTATCTTTTCAATAATATTATTGTGCACTCTGCTCACTTCATCATCTGTAAGAGTTTTCTTATCGGATCTATAGACTATTGAAAAAGCAACACTTTTTTTATCCTTCAGTATTTGATCTCCCGTGTAAACATCAAACAAATTAACTTCTTCTATTATGTCCTTTCCATTCTCCCATATTACCTTTTCTATCTCCCCTACTGAAATATCCTTATTTATAACAACGGCGATGTCTCTTTCTACAGCAGGATATTTAGGTAAAGCCTTATATTTCCTCTCAAAAACTGCCTCTTCAACAATTGAATCAAAATCCAACTCACAAATATATGTTCTTTCCTTTATGTCATAATTTTTAGCCACATCAGGATGAATTTCTCCTAATACTCCGAGGACTCTATTGTTATATATTACGTTGGCAGTTCTTCCGGGATGGAATGTAGGATAATTTTCTTCCCTCAGATAATCGCAGCCTTTAATTCCTACATTGGCTAAAAATTCTTCCACAATACCTTTAATAGTATAAAAATCCGCTTCCCCATACATTCCTATACATAAAGTCCTTTTCTCCAATGGCAGTTTATCCTTTATAGGAAATTCCGTCGGAATAAAAATATTCCCGATTTCGTAAGCATAAGCTCTGTCTACGCCATAATTGAAATTTCTGGATAATACTTCCATCATATTTGGAATAAGAGTAGTTCTCATAACACTATAATCTTCTCCAAGAGGATTTATAAGTTTTATATATCTTCTCTTAATACTATCTTCATGAAGATTAATCTTATCAAAACATTTCGGGCTGACAAAAGAATATGTAGTTATTTCATTTAGTCCCAAACCCTTTAATATTTCCTTGGATTTATCTTCAGCGGCATTTTTATATGATTTCCCGCCCTTCGTCAATATTCCTTTTAAATGTGCAGGTTTCATATTGTGAAAGCCATATATACGTCCTATTTCCTCTATTAAATCAACTTCTATTTTCAAATCATCTCTGAAAGTAGGAACCAGAACTTTTAATCTGCCTTCCGAAAACTCAACTTCCAATTCCAGGTTCTTCAATATTTCTATCATATTATCCGTCTTAATATCAGAACCTAAAATCTTGTTCACTCTTTCTGGCCTCAAATAAATAACCCATTTTTCTTTCTTTTTCTCATATTCATCTATGTGGTTTTCAATTATTTTACCTACTCCTATAAGTTCCGCCAATCTGCATACCCTTCTGCAAGCCTTCTCGCATAGATTTGGGTCTACTCCTCTTTCAAATCTACTTGAAGCTTCCGTTCTCAATCCTAATCTTTTAGAAGTAAGCCTGATATTCCTTTTATTAAACTGAGCCGATTCTATAAATATGGTATTGGTACTTTCGGTTATCTCCGTATCAAATCCACCCATTATTCCTGCAATCGCCACAGGTTTCTTCCCATCCGCTATGACCAAATCCGATGGCTCAAGATTTCTTTCGGCACCATCCAAGGTTGTAATCTTTTCTCCTTCAACAGCTCTTCTGATATATATCTCTCTACCCGCTATTTTACTTAAGTCAAAAGCATGAAGAGGGACTCCGTATTCCAGCATTACATAATTGGTAATATCTACTATGTTATTTATAGGTCTCACACCGGCTTCCATTAACCTTAACTGAAGCCATAAGGGCGAACTTTGAATTTTTACGTCTTTGATTACTTTTCCATAATATCTCGAACATAAATCATTATCTACTATTTTTACGTTATTGATATAATTTTCGATATTGTCAAACTCTTCATTAATTTCTTCCGGCGGATAATTCAATTTTTTCCCAAAGGTCGCACAAACCTCCCTCGCCATTCCTATAATACTTAAACAATCAGGTCTGTTGGGTGTTATTTCAAATTCAATTACTTCACCGAATAAATTCAATATTTTATTTATATCTTCTCCCAAGGGGTATTCTTTGTCCAATATAAATATTCCGTCTCTCTGAGCCTTGGGAATTATGCTGTCTTCAAACCCCAACTCCTTCAGCGAACATAACATTCCATCGGATTCAACTCCCCGGAGTTTACCCTTGCCAATCTTGACGCCTTTTGAAAGTCTTGCTCCTATAAGGGCAACAGGCACATAATCTCCTATTTTGATATTATTCGCGCCTGTAACAATCTGTAAGACTTCTCCTCCCACATCTATTTTGGTAATTGATAATCTGTCCGCATTTGGGTGCTTTTCTATGTTTAAAATCTTACCTACTACTACTTTTTTAATTCCTCTATCTAAAGAAATAATGGATTCTACATGGGAGCCGGACAAATTAAGTTTATCCGATAGCGTTTTTACTTCTTCATCTATATCTACATATTCCTTCAACCATTTAACAGGTAATAGCATATTATTTCCTCCTCATACTTAGAATTGTTCTAAAAATCTCATATCATTGTCAAATAAAAGCCTTATATTGTCAATACCATATTTAACCATGGCAATCCTATCTACTCCCAGTCCAAAAGCAAATCCCGAATATTTTTCCGAATCTATGCCACAGTTTTCCAACACCTTCGGATGAACCATCCCGCAGCCCAAAAGTTCCATACTCCATCCTGTTCCTCCGCATGCATCACATCCCTTTCCTTTACACTGAAAACATGACACATCAACTTCGGCGCTGGGTTCGGTAAATGGAAAATAATGAGGTCTGAATCTGGTCTTCATATCATTTCCAAATAATTCTTTAATGAATACATCTATTGTGTCCATTAAATTGGTTATAGTTATTCCTTCATCTACAACCAATCCTTCAAGCTGATGAAACATTGGGGAATGAGTATCATCCACATCGTCAAATCTAAAAGTTCTTCCTGCAGAAACAATTCTTATAGGAGGTTTGGTTTTTTTCATCGTTCTAATCTGTACAGGAGATGTTTGGCTTCTTAAGAGTATCTTATCGGTAATATAAAAAGTATCGGTTAAATCCCTGGAAGGATGATCTTCCGGGGAATTTAAAGCGTCAAAATTATTTTCAACGGTTTCTATTTCAGGGCCATCAACTACGGTAAATCCCATATCGATAAATAAATTTTCCAGTTCCTCTATAGTCTGTATTAAAGGATGCCTGTGTCCTAATTTTATTTTTTTACCCGGCATGGTTATGTCTATCTTTTCTTTATTAAATTTTTTGTTTTCAAGTTGTGAATTGATTTTTTCTTTCTTTGAGGAAAGTTCTCTTTCTATTTCATTCCTTGTATCATTGGCCAACTGACCTATTATAGGCCTTTCTTCCGGCGATAGTTTCCCCATCTCTCTCAAAATCAAAGTTAATTCGCCCTTTTTACCCAAAAACCTTACTCTTATCTGTTCCAATTCTTCTATAGATTTCACTCTAAAAATTTCATTAATGGCTTCTTCTTTTATCCTGTTAAGTTTATCCTTCATATGTAGAACTCCTTTCCATCCTGTTATATAAAAAATAAGACCATCAAAAATTAGCGAAGGTCAATATTTAAGAATCTGATTTATTAAATTATAGCACTTAAATTTGTTAAATACAAGAAATATTAGCCTCTTTGTCTGAGAACTTCATACATAATTATGGAAGAAGCTATGGCCACATTAAGGGATTCCGCCTTACCCTTCATCGGAATCTTGATTAAACTGTCTGCAGTCCTTAAAAAATCTTCCGTAACTCCATTAGATTCATTTCCTATAATTAAGGCAAAATCTCTTCTAAAATTCACCCGATTAATATGTATATTTCCCCTAAGAGACGTAGCATATACAGCCACTTTCTTCTCTTTCAAATCTTTTATTAATTTTAATTTATCATCAGCAAAAACAATGGGAACATGAAAAATCGAACCCATGGTAGAACGAACAACCTTGGGACTATAGATATCAACACAGCCCTGGGTAATTATTATTCCGTTGACACCAAAAGCATCTCCTGCTCTTATTATGGTTCCCATATTGCCCGGATCCTGCAATTCATCTATTATTATAAAAAATTTATCTTTCACTTTAAAAAGAAATTCCATGTCGGAGAGATTAAATTCAATTACACCTAATATTCCCTGAGGATTTTCCATATCCGTAATTTCATTGAACACCTTTTCATTCACAACTATTATATTATTATCATCAATACAATCTATCAATCTACTGACTTCAAATTTTAAGGGAAAATCCTCTCTTATAATAATATACTTAATATTCCATTTTTCTTTTATACACTCTTCTATTATTTTAATTCCTTCCACAATAAACAGCTTTTTCTGCCACCTGTATTTTCTCTTATAAAGTTTTTTTATTTCCTTTACAATTGGGTTTGAAAGACTGCTAACCACATGATTCATCTAATTTTCCTTCCTGTCCGAAAGTTTAATCATAATTAAAGCAAAGTTCCGCTATCGGAACCTTGCTTTAATTATTTTTGGCAATATCTATCAATTCGGAGAAACTCTTCGGATCGCTGATTGCCATTTCAGACAACATCTTTCTATTGATTTCAACATTTGCTTTTTTAAGACCACTAATAAATGTACTATAATTCATCCCGTTAAGTCTTGCAGCCGCATTAATCCTTGCTATCCAAAGTTTTCTGAAATCCCTCTTTTTTAACTTTCTGCCCACATAAGCATAACTCAATGATTTCATTACAGCTTGATTGGCAACTTTATATAATTTACTTTTGGAACCATAATATCCTTTGGCTTGTTTCAATACTTTTTTATGATTTTTTTTGGCATTAACTCCTCTTTTTATCCTTGCCATTTAAATTACCTCCTTAAACTCCAATGTTTTATCAACTAATATGGCAGTACTTTAGACATTCTCTTTAAATCCGCTTCACTGATTAAAGTACCTTTTCTCAAATTTCTAACTCTCTTTGGAGATTTCTTCCCGGTCTTATGACTTTTGTATGCTTTAAATCTTCTTATCTTCCCTGAACCTGTCTTTTTAAACCTTTTTGCCGCTCCCCTATGAGTTTTTATTTTTGGCATCTAAATTACCTCCTTAACTATTCTGACTTAGGGCCGAAATACATCACCATGCTTTTCCCTTCAAATTTCGGCTCCTTTTCCACAGAACCAGATTCACTGACTAGATTAGTAAATTTATCCAATACTTCTTTTCCAATATCAGTATGCCCTAATTCTCTGCCTCTGAATCTTATACTTACCTTTACTTTATCTCCACTCTGTAAAAATTCCATGGCTCTCTTTGCCTTGACATGGAGATCATGAGTTTCAATGCTTGGAGTAAGTCGTATCTCCTTTACATTAATAACTTTTTGATTTTTTCTTGCCTCTTTTTCTTTTTTTGCCAATTCATATTTATATTTTCCATAATCCATTATTCTACAAACCGGCGGTTTTGCATTTGGAGCTACATTGACCAAATCCAATTTCTTTTCATAAGCTATTTCCAAAGCCTTTCTTACGGGAACTATTCCTAACTGCGCCCCATCGCTATCAATGAGTCTTACTTCTCCCTCTCTGATTTCTTCATTAATTTGAAGCTCTTTTATATTACTACACCTCCCAGTATAAAAAATAAAAAGCGGGCAAAAATACCCGCTTCTTTTTCCAACAATCAGACAAAAATAATTTGTCAAACCAATAACTATCTAAAATATTTAACCTTATGAGCCCCAGCTATAAGGTGAGAAGCGGATACTTCTGCTTAATTTTCTATTAATTTCATAAATTATTATAAGCTAAAAATTATATATTGTCAAGCTCTTGAAACAATTTTGATAAGATACAAATTAAATCATTATGTAAGTATATTCATCTTTTAAATAATACTCTAAATAAACAAATGATAGACAATGTTACGCATATAAGATTAAAACAAATTAAAAATAAAAATATAAAATTTGCAATATTACTTAATTTATTAGGATTTGTAGGATAATCGAAACCTGTATAAAAATATGGAGCCATGTGTGCAAAAAAATAAAGAAATGAAAGGATAAGAGCAAAAGATATAATTGTCAGTAAATACAAATTTTTTGTATTAATATATTTTTTCATTATTTCCCTCTGTTTTATATTAAAATTAAAATTATTTGCAAAGATAAAGGTATAGATAATTTAATTAGCCGATAATGTTTTACGTATTAATTATACTACTTTTATATGAAAAAGCAGCTAAAATTTCCCTGATACTTAATATGAACCCATTAATTCAAGAAGTTTATAATTATCAATATTTTTTAGTTATAAATTTTTATATAAATGAATTAAATGGTTAAACTATTATTAGTAATTAGAAAAGGTGGGGATAAATTGCATAAGAAGAAAATACTTTTATCTATCTTTATCTTTGGTTTAACATTATCTTCGCTTCTGGTGGTTGATATATTTTTCCCTTTAGATTTTCTAAAGGGTTTTACTGTCACGGATAAAATATTTATATGGGCAATCACATCGATTTTTTTTGTATACCGAATGAATATAAATTCAAAGCGCCAATTGGTTACTTTATCCATAGCTAGTGAAAAAGATGAAAACAAGGAAAAAGATAAATCAACCATATCCTTTAAAGATGTCGCCGGACTTGAAGAGATAAAAGAAGAACTTCAAGAAACAATTGATTTTCTTAACAACCCCCATAAATATATTAAAATGGGTGCGAAAATTCCTAAGGGAATATTATTTTACGGCCCTCCGGGTACAGGGAAAACTCTCCTTGCCAAAGCAGTGGCAGGAGAGACAAATTCAACTTTTTTGTATTCAAGCGGGTCTGAATTTGTCGAGAAATATGTAGGGGTAGGCGCAAAAAGAGTAAGAACTTTATTTGAAAGAGCAAAAAAGGAAGCTCCGAGTATCATATTCATTGATGAAATCGATGCAATAGGTGCAAAAAGAAATTTAGATTCGAACAATGAAAAGGATCAGACTCTTAATCAACTTTTGGTTGAAATGGACGGTTTCAACACATCAGAAACCGTTATAATAGTCGGAGCCACTAACAGAATAGATCTTTTGGATGAGGCTCTTCTTCGCCCGGGAAGATTTGACAGACATATATATGTAGGGAATCCAAATATAAACGCAAGGGAAAAAATATTAGAGGTTCATACAAAGAACAAACCTTTAGATTCTGCTGTGAATATCAAATCCATAGCACAAAAAACTACCGGATTGTCAGGAGCCGAACTTGCGAATATTGCTAATGAAGCAGCAATAATTGCAGTCAGAAACAATAAAAATAAGATATTCATTAATGACTTTAATCAGGCAATAGAAAGAGTAGTGGCAGGATTAGAAGTAAAAAATCCATCTATACTTTTCAAAGAAAAAAAAACCGTCTCAGTTCATGAATCTGGTCACGCTCTGGTAGGTAAAATCTTAAAATCAGATATGATTCAAAAAATATCAATAGTCCCGAGAGGTCAGGCTTTGGGATATGTACTTAAATTTCCCGATGAAGAAAGATATCTTCTTACAAAAAAGGAACTTACCAATAAGATAATTGTACTTCTCGGGGGAAGGGCTGCAGAACAATTAGTTTTCAATGAAATAACAACGGGAGCAAAGGACGATTTAAACAAGGCAACGGAAATCGCCAGAGAAATGGTGTGCAGCTACGGAATGAGCTCTTTCGGAAACATTACGATAGAAGACTACTACATTAAATACAATTATGAAGTAATAAGAAAAGAGATCAAAAAAATACTTGATAAATGTTTTGAAAGCGCTTTAAGGATATTAGACGAAAACAAGATGATACTTACGGTTGTCGCTGATGAGTTAATGAAAAAGGAAACCCTCACAAGTGAAGAATTAGATGAAATATTAAAGCAATATGAACTTTCCTCAAATACGGCAACTTAATTAAGACAAAAAAATTCCGATAGTTGTTTATAAACAACTATCGGAATTTTTTTGTCTTAATGCTATTTCTTATTTTTTACTTCTTCAATTACCTTTCCAATGAAATCTTCAATTCCCATTCTTCCTAAATCTCCTTCTTCTCTTGCTCTTACGGAAACATCATTGTTCTCTACTTCCTTTTCCCCTAAGACCAACATATAAGGAACTTTTTGAAGTTGAGCCTCTCTGATTTTATATCCTATTTTTTCTGCTCTGTCATCTATATCAACCCTTATGTTCTTATCAATCATTTCCTTTTTCAACTCATAAGCATAATCATTAAATTTATCCGATATGGGAAGTAGGATAACCTGAACCGGAGACAGCCATAAAGGAAATTTTCCTGCATAATGTTCTATTAATATGCCTATAAATCTTTCAATACTCCCAAATATAGTTCTGTGAATCATTACAGGCCTTTTCTTTTCATTATCTTTATCTATATAAGTTAAATCAAATCTTTCAGGCATTTGAAAATCCAACTGAATAGTTCCGCACTGCCAAGTTCTTCCTATTGCATCCTGAAGATGAAAATCTATTTTGGGCCCGTAAAAAGCTCCGTCTCCCTCATTAATTATATAATTTATTTTCTTTTCCTTCAGAGCTTCTATCAAATTGTTAGTTGCCAATTCCCACTGTTCTTCGGTTCCCATGGAATTTTCCGGTCTCGTTGAAAGTTCTACATGGTATTTAAATCCAAATATGTTATACATATAGCTGGCAAAATCAATTACTCCTATTAATTCTTCTTTTACCTGACTTGGAAGCATGAATAAATGAGCATCATCCTGAGTAAAGCTTCTGACCCTCATGAGTCCATGAAGAGTTCCCGATAATTCATGTCTATGAACCAAGCCTAACTCAGCCCATCTTAGGGGAAGGTCTCTGTAGCTGAACATATTTGACTTATATATAAGCATTGCTCCGGGACAATTCATAGGTTTTATAGCATAATCTTCATTATCTATTTTAGTAAAATACATATTTTCTTTATAATGATCCCAATGTCCCGACCTATGCCATAATTCCTCATTTAGTATAATCGGAGTTTTTACTTCTCCGTATCCTCTTTTTATATGTTCTTCTCTCCAAAATTCTTCAAGAATATTTCTTAATACCATTCCCTTGGGATGAAAGAAAGGAAATCCCGGCCCTTCTTCATGCATACTGAACAATCCCAATTCCTTTCCAAGTTTTCTGTGATCTCTCTTTTTAGCTTCTTCCAACAGCACCAAGTATTCGTCCAAATTCTTTTTCTTCTCGAAACTTATTCCATATATTCTTTGAAGCATTTTATTGTTTTCATTTCCCCGCCAGTAAGCACCGGCTATACTTAAAAGTTTGATTGCCTTTACCCTTTTGACATTTAATAAATGAGGCCCCGCACAGAGATCCGTAAATTCGCCCTGTTTATAAAAAGATATTACGGCATCTTCAGGCAGATCTTCGATTAATTCAACCTTATAAGGTTCTTCTTTTTCTTTAAAATATTGAAGTGCTTCCTCTCTCGGAAGTACGAATCTTTTTAATTCATAACCTTCTTTAACTATACGGGCCATTTCCTCCTCTATCTTTTTCAAATCCTCAGGAGTAAACCTGTACTCTGTATCTAAATCATAATAAAATCCATCGTCTATTGCAGGCCCTATAGCCAATTTCGTATCAGGGAATAATCTTTTAACCGCTTGAGCCATAATATGAGAAGTGGTATGCCAAAATATCTTCTTTCCCTCCTTATCGTCAAACTTTAAAATCTTTATTTTGCCGCCTTCTTCAGCAGAATCGCCAAGTCCCAAAATTTTATCATTTAATTTTGCTCCTACTGCTGTTCTTGCAAGTCCTTCGCTTATATCCTTTGCTATATCATAAATCTTAATTCCCTTTTCATATTCTCTGACGGAATTGTCCGGAAATATAATTTTAATTTTACTCATCTTTTATTCCTCCTTATTTGAAATATAAAAGCCTCCCGTCCTCAAGATATAAATACCTTAAGGGACGAGAGGCTACTCACGTGGTTCCACCCTAATTAATTCTCATTTTTTCATAACGCTGTAATCAGCGGACATCTTTCACCTAAAGGTTAAGATACAACTCCAAGCTGGTATTCGGCTAATTCTTAATTAGGATTGCTTTCAGCCACAACAATCCCTCTCTGAAATAAAAACTAACCTACTCTTCTCTTCGTAGTTTTTTAATGTTATATTAATATCTAATTATATCAATATATTTTGATATTGTCAATAAATTTTAAAAATTTATTGACTGACCCTTTCTAAAATTGAATTGTAATTACTAAATCAATATTATCATTCTTAAGCATGTGGCTAATTTTGTTAAAAGGTGGGTTGGAATCAAAATTCCAGTACATATTTCTCCGCTTGCTTTGTAAACATTTCACAATATTTGCCTCCTCGCTTCATCAATTCATCGTGCGTTCCTGACTCAATGATTTCCCCGTTATCCATCATATAAATCATATCCGCCATCCGAACTGTGGATAATCTATGAGAAATAAAGATTACAGTTTTATTGTCAGCAAGTGACATTATTTTCTGATTAATATCGTATTCAGCTAACGGATCAAGAGCGCTTGACGGTTCATCTAAAATCAGAATGTCTTTATCCTCTACAAAAGCCCTTGCAATAGCAATTTTTTGCTCTTCACCACCAGACAAAGGCACGCCGTCACTGTCAAATTCACGTGATAAGTTTGTGTTTATTCCTTTTTCCAATCCCGCAATCTTTTCATATATTCCGCTGTATTTTAAAGATGAAACAACTTTTTCTTCAACTGACTTGTCCATATAATCGTCTAAGAGTACATTTTCTGCAACGGTTAAAGCATAACATTTATAGTTTTGGAAAAGCACGCCGAATTTATTTCTAAGTGAATCCACATTAGTTTCTCTATAGTCAATATTATCAATCTTAATATTACCCTTGTCGGGATCGTAAAAACGAAGCAGTAATTTTACTAAAGTCGATTTCCCAACACCATTATATCCAACAATGGCTGTCTTAGACCCTTGACGAACTTCCATATTAATATTTTTTAATACAGGCTTGTCTTTCCCCGGATAAGTAAACGAAATCCCGTTTATTTTTATATTATTTTGTAATCTATCAATTTCAATGCCTCCATTGTCAGATGCAATTACTGGGCTGTAATCAAGGATTTTTCGAAGATTTTCAATATACATGCTATTTTGAAACAATCGAGGAAACTGACCAAACAAAGCAAATAATCTTTCTAATAATTGTTGAGCACCATTGAGCAAAGCTGCAAAATCGCCAATGCTCAAATTCCCTTTAGTAATTTGCCAAGAGGCAAATGCCATTACAGAAGACATAAGACCGAACCCAACAATACTAAAGGCACTATCAAAAAAAACAAATCTTCCGCAATATTTTTCTACAACAGTTAGAACTCTGTCCATTGAAGAAATAAATTTTTTATTCATTAGCCGTCCCAGTTTGCCTAATCGTAACTCTTGGGCATACTGGGGTTCATAAAACATTTTCTTATAATATGCCCCTTCTCTTTGAGGACGAGTAATCTCCATATCTCGTTTGAAGACAATCTTATTTCTTTTTGCGTTCAAAAATATATTTATCCCAAGTACCGCTACGCAAATCAAAATAACAATGGGATTTAACGCAATAATAAGCGACACTATCATTAATAACGCAACAATACTTGAAAGGATTTCTACTAAGGAATCAAGAACTTCAATAGCTCTGCTTTCAGCTTCTTGCATTGCCCTAACATATTTATCATAATACTCGGCATCGTCATAACATGCAAGGTCTAATGTTAAGGACTTTTTCAGTAATTCGTCTTGAATACCCTTTGATATTTTTGGTTGCGCCTTTGCGCTGCTGCTATTAACCCATGAATTAAAAATAGCAGAAACCGCCCCCACTAAAAAGGCAGTAAGAATAATGGTGAGAAGATATTTCAAATCCCGTTTTTCGGAAATACCATCAATCGCCAATTTCATGGTAATTATAAAAATAAATGGTTGAACAGGAGCAGTAAGCGTTGACAGCAACCTCAATATTGCATTGGATTTACAATATTTCCACATAAACCTCAACATGTAGAGGTTGTTTTGAATTGCTTTTTTCATATCAGAAAATCTCCCGCCTTTCTATGTTCTTTTATAATTTCGGTATACTGGAGGGGATGACCATGAAAATATGACAATTAAGAATCCAAGATTATATAAATTTGAATTCGATATATTATTATAAAATTCAAATTTTGTTTCAAAAATATTTAGAACAAAGACTAATTGTACACTATATACATAAAAAGATATCATCCTTTCTTTAATTTATTTGTTTTGACAACATATATTTAATAGGATGATATCTTCTTTTCAACTATATATGGAAACATATTCTATTTTCTTACTATAAAAACAAATTTCACATACTATCTAATGAAAATCCTTCTCCTTTCATTTCTTTAATTTCTTTAATTTCTTTAATATCTTTAAAGCTTCGCTTAATTCCATAGTTTCCTGATTTCCGGAGTTGATGTTTTTTATGGTTACTGCCTTATCCTCTACCTCTTGGGAACCAATGATTATTACATAAGGTATATTTAATTTGTCGGCATAATTAAATTTTTTACCGATTTTTCCTTCTTCAGTATATACCTGAGTATAAATATTTTCCTTTCTTAAGATTGTGGCAACTTCTATGCCCTCTTTAAGGCAATCATCCATTGGAATGATCAAAACTTTGGTTAAAAAGTTTTTCTTATTTTCAATTATTTTTTCTTCCATAAGCTGAGAAAATAATCTGCTGAGTCCAATGGATATTCCAACCCCAGGAAGACTTCGTTTTATATAGTGAGCCGCAAGATTATCGTATCTTCCGCCGGAACATATGGACCCAAGTTTGGGATAATCATTTAAAAAAGTTTCATAGACCGTTCCCGTATAATAGTCCAACCCTCTTGCAATACTTAAATCCAAAACATAATTTTTTTCGGGAACTCCAAAATCCTTTATGTATTTTGCTACAAAGTTTAATTCCTCAAATCCTAACTTGAAAATATCATTATCAATATTTAAAGATTTTAAATTATCGAGAATTTCCTCATTTGAACCCTTAATACTCATAAACTTCTTTATCTTCTCTATGATGTTTTCATTTAATCCTAATTCCGATAATTCCTCTCCGACTCCTGACATCCCGATTTTGTCCAATTTATCAATAATTCTTAATACCGCCTTGCTGTCTTCGATTTTTAACCATTGAAAAAATCCGCTCAATACCCTTCTGTTATTAATCTTTATAGTAAAATCGTCAAATCCCAACTCTTTAAATGTGGAATAAATAACACTTGGGATTTCTGCATCATTGATTATACTTAAATTTTCATTTCCTATTATATCTATATCGCATTGGTAAAATTCTCTGAATCTTCCCTTTTGGTTTCTTTCTCCTCTGTATACTTTTCCTATCTGGTATCTTCTAAAGGGAAAACTGATTTCAGAAAAATGCTGGGCAACATATCTCGCTAAGGGAACGGTCAAATCAAATCTCAAAGAAAGATCATTATCTCCTCTTTGAAATCTGTATATCTGTTTTTCAGTTTCTCCTCCGCCTTTTGCCAAAAGGACTTCCGATTTTTCAATTATAGGGGTATCTATTGGAAGGAATCCGAATTTTTCATAATTATTTCTTATCCTGTCCATCATGTCATTAAATAAAATCTGATCTCCGGGTAAAAGCTCCATAAATCCCGGAAGAATAGAAGGTTTAATTATTTGTACATCCATAATATTTCCTCCCTCAATAAAAATTAATACACTATTATTTTATAATAACATACTTTAATTTTAATAAAAAGTAATAAATATATATTTAAATATTTATTTTCCTTTTTTTAGTGAAAAATTGATACTGCATAGGTTACAGCCGGTACAGAATAAAATCCTTTCGGAAAAAACATTTTTAATGATTTCAACTATCTCCCTGTTCTTTGCTTTCTCATCTACATGAAGAATTAATTTTTTAGGTGCGATAACTATTAATGAGCTTATCAGAATATCATCTTTACTTATATTTTCATTATTCAATTCGCCTATAATATCACTGAAAAAATTGTTATCAACAACCTTGTTATCCTTATCGAATAGTTTATAGTCATCCTTTGTAATCAATACATTTATTATTTCCATTTTAGGTTCTTGAATATCAACAAAATATTGTAATATCTTAATAAATTCTCTATATTCTTTTTCTTGCGTAAAACTGTCCTTACTTTTTTCTATTAATCCCTGGAGAAAATTACTCATCCATCTTAATTTAAATATCAGAAAACCGTCAATGGCAATTTCCGTATTGGATTTGACATAATTAAGGACTTCATTAAAAATCATGTTTTTTTCACTATTAAAATTTTCATTTTCTGTTAATACCTTATAACCTATTTCTCCGATTTCAATCTTTTCACTTCTGCTGAAATCACTGCAATTTTTAAATATCTCTTTAAAAAACATATCTTTAATACAAACTTCTAATATTAAATTCAGTATTACATGAGATAATTCCTCATATATACTCATTTTTTTTCTGGCTGAAATTTTTTCATCTGTTAAAAATTTGAAAAAACATCTGTTTCCTTTTTCTTCTTCTACAATATTAATTTTTTCTTTATATTTATAACTATATATGGATTCCCTGACTTTATCCATATTTTTATCATAACTTATGGTTAATAATTCCATATTATCACTCCTTCACGGTAATAATATTATGTGTTTTAAAACTTCCTATATTCTATATTTAAGATAACTATATTTGCATCATAAGCTAATTATTGTACCTATATCAACCAAATTCTTTTCTGTTAAAAAATAAACATTTTTATTATATTTATTTAAAAATTTCATTATTTTTTCTCCATCAGGATGGCGAAATACATTACCATAAAAAATAATTTCATTCTTAGATATATTTCCGCAACATCCTCCGATAAAACCATAATTAAATCCCAAAAGTTCAATGGCTCCTTGCCGAATTAAAAGAGAATCAATGCCTAATTCTGACATTTTTTTATATATAGGATAATCTGAAGTAATTATAGCTTTTTCATCAATTATTGCTGTAGAACATTTAGAATATCCTTGGTTTATATTAATAAATTCCAACTTTTCCTTTTTTAAATAAAATAGAAGCTTTTTATCAATATATTTAAAATTATGTAAAGCATATTTGGAAATTCTTAATACATTGTATGCTATGTCATTAGGATATTTTATATTCAACCACTTTTCTCCTTTAATTAATTTAATACCCATTCCATATAAAACCTTCTCATAATATTCAAAAACATTTGGAGCAATCACTAAAGTTTCAGGATTAACCGGATGAATAACCATATCAGGATGAAAAGCAACAGAAGGATGAATTTCTTTACAACATATTGTTGGAATAACTTTTAAACCCATTTCTTCCAATTTCTTAAATGAATCCTTGTCTATTCTTCCGTCTATAATAACCAATTTAGCTTTTTTTAAAGGTATAAAAGGATTATTCATTAATTTTTCTCCGTTGTTTTCATTTGTTTTATATAGAAAAGATTTCTATCTATTATACAACATTTTTAAACAAATGTGAAAAAATAAAAAATAACTTAAACTGTTAATCTTATAAGTAACAGCATAAGCTATTTTTTAAAGTGAATTACGCTTAACCTTTTAATATATTAAACAGTTCTTCCGGTTTATCAATAATAAAATCCGCTCCCATTTTTTCCAATACTTTTCTGTCTCTAAATCCCCATGTAACCCCTATACAAATTAAGCCGGCATTTTGAGCTGTTTTTACATCTACTTCCGAATCTCCTACGTATACTGCTTTCTTCGGAGTTGAATTCAACTCCTTCAATGCTTCAAAAACGCCGTCAGGGGCGGGTTTCTTTTTTATATTTCCCGACTCACCAATTGCAACATCAATGCAACCGCCAAAATATTTAGTATTAAGTTCCTTAGCAGCTTTATCAAATTTATTAGACACTATCGCAAGTTTATAGTTTTTCTTGCGCAGTTCCTTTAAAAGTTCTATTATTCCATCATAAGGTGCAGTCTTATTTTGCATATTATCTCTATAATAATCTTTATACTCACTGAGGCAATTCTCAAAATTGGGATTGTTGCGTCCATCTGGTATAGAACGCTCAATAAGATTCGCAACTCCGTTTCCAACAAAGCTTTTTATTTCTTCCAATGTCCTATTGGGATATCCATATTTAGTCAATATAAAATTTACACTGTCGGAAAGGTCTTCAATGGTATTCAAAGTTGTTCCATCCATATCAAATATTACCGTATCAAAACTTTCTATTTTTATCATCCTCTCTTTGTCCATTTTACATTGTTATACCTACCCTAATATTTGCATGATCTCTTTACTTTTTATACTTTCAACTACATCGTCAACAATTTTCTCTGAAGACGATTTAATATACATCTTTCCCATGTTTTCTTTCATGGTATTCATTAGGTCAGTATTATTAATAAGTTCAAGGGTACTCTTCACAATCTGATACCAATTGTTTGCAATTATGGCTGCACCTTTTCTCTCAAAATACAATGCGTTTTCCTTTTCCTGCCCGGGAACAGGCTTAACGATAATCAAAGGAATCTGTACGGCCAGTGCTTCACTCAAAGTTATGCCTCCTGACTTTGTAATCATACAGTAAGATATTTTATAAAGTTCGTCAATATTTTCAACAAAACCAAAAACTTTCAGGTTTCTTAACCCCAAAGACTCAAGTCTCATTCTCTGCATTTTGTTGTTCCCACATATTACTGCCACTTGAATCATTCTATTCTTACATAACTCCGCACATACTTTCTTGATATCCTTAAGAACTCCAAAGGCTCCTGAATTTATTAAAACTATTTTTCCCCCTTTTTGAAATTGTATTTTCTGTAGACCTTTAAAATATTGTTTGTCTCTTCAAATTCTTTTCTTATTGGAATGCCGGATACAATGACTTTTTCCATCGAAATGTTCATTTTTTTCAGATCTTCTCTGAGCTCATTTGTAGCTATATAAAACTTGTCTATTCCTTCACTGATCCATAGTTTGTGAACATAAAAATCCGTAACAATATTAAAAACAGGGATGTTCTCATTTGCTTCATTTTTAATTTTAAGAGGTGTCAGCATTGGGAAAGTATTTATTATTACGTTAGGTTTGAATTTTATAGCTATTTCGCTTAATCTTTTATATCCAAAATTCCTGTACGGTTCAATTATACTTTTATCCGCAAATTTTTCCGAGCCGTAATATAATCTGGAATATGCCTTTCCAAAATCGTAACTTCTTATGTATGCTCTTTTTATGGCCTCTGTTATTGCAGGATGTGCTTCTGTAAATAAATCAACTATAAAGACATTATTATAACCCTTATTTACGAAAGCATTTTTTAAAGCTATAGCTACCATTTTATGACCATTTCCGAAAGGTGCAGTTGTTATTAGAATATTCAAAGCCATAATGCCTCCCAAATATTACTATTTTAAATAACTTATTTAATTGTAAAACTCACCAAACATTATAATATATATATTTAATTAGTGAAAGAGTATTTATGAAAATATTAAGATAAAAAAATGAAAAAAAGGCTTCTGTCAATATTAAAGAGGCCTTTTTTGAAATCCGGTTAAAGTTAAGTTAACATTAAGGTAAATTATAACTTTCCTATTCATCATAATTAATTTTTATTCAAAAATATCCTAACTAACTACCTATTAAATTAAAACCTTTATAATTTTATTCCATTCTATAAACTCTTGCAGATCTTAAAATAATTCCTGCAATAAGAAGTGAAACAATTAAGCTAATACAAGCAATCATAAATTGCATACCTGATACATCATAAAAACCGGAAAAACAAAATGAAGCCGAAATAGGATAGATTGATTTAAACATTTGGGACTGAGATGTAAAGACTCCGGCAAACGAATAAATCATTGCAAATATAACAGAAAGCCAGTAACCTTTTCGAAAAATAGTAACTATGGCAATAAGTGGAGTAATTGCAGAAAACAAAGCGATCCCCTGAAGGAAATATTGCTTTAAATATCTTATCATCTCTAAAATCGTTAATTTATTGGTATATAATACAACTTCCATAAAAAGTTCCAAAACAAATAATAGTAATGTTAAAAAAATACAGAAAGTAAATGAAACAATCAGTTTTGATACTATCAGTTCTTTACCCCTTACAGGGATAATTGCAAGCTCCTTCATAGTTCCGCCCTGATATTCCCTGCTGATACTGTAACTGCCTATTAAAGCAAAAAGTGGTGGCAGAATATAAAAACTGCCCAGAGAAAGAGCCGCCGTTATCAGCCAACCGGATTTATCGGCATATTTTTCTCCATAAAAAATATGCTGGCCTTGCAAAAGAACAGTCGCAGAAATAATCAATACTCCGAATATGGATATATACAAAATTCTGGAACGCTTGAATTTAAGAAATTCCGTTTGAATCAATGATTTCATAGTTAACCTCCCAATATATTTAAATCATAGTTGTAACATTGATATTCCACTATCCCTTATACAAATATTAATAGTCCTGTTTTTTTAGTAAAATGACAGAAAGTACAAAAGATACAACAGAAAAAGCAGTAAAATTAATATAACAATTTCTAAGATTAATGGCTTCCTTTGTTTCTACTGTAGGTATATCATGAATAATCATAGCTGTTACAATAGAAAGAGGATGGTATTCCATTGTAAAACCAATTAAAATAAAACCCAAAAAAACATATACAATGGTTGCACAAATGGGAAAAATATAATTATTCTTTGACGCAATTTCCAAGACGATTATTGGCAGTATTGCAAGAGGAGTCAATATTCCTATCTGCATTGATTTTTTAAAAAGAAAGCCTAAAGTGATATTGTTAATGTCTTTAAAACCAATCAAAACTCCTCCTCCTATAGTTGAAACAGCAGTTAAAAACATATATAAAACAGAAAACAAAATTAAAATTAACAATTTAGAAAACAAATATTTTGATTTGGACACCGGAGCTATCCAAATTTGTTTGAGGGTATCGTTTTGTCTATCATCAAATAAAATCATCGTACTCACTATTCCCAATATGAACGGCAAAATAATCCATTCGGTATACGAAAGTGCTCCCCATATGGAAAAACCGCTGAAATTACGGATAGGGCCACCACCTAAATAATAAAGTGCCGAAATAAGCGGCATAGTGAAAGCAGAGATCAATATCAAAATTATAAATTTTTTTCGTTTCAGTTTCATGAATTCTACCTGAATTAATTTAAACAATACCTTCACCACCTGTAATATTCTTAAAATAATCCTCTAATGTATCGCTGCAAAATTGTGAACTAAGGACTTCAATATTATTTGTTATAAGCAACTTGTTTATCTCGCCCATGTTTCGGTCTATTTCATAAATCCTTAACATCGTGTCATTTTCCACTTCATAGTCATGAATCCCCATTTTTTGCTCTAACACTCTAATTGCATTTGAAGTTGATGATACTTTTAAAAGAATATATTTTCTATTCTTTTTCTGTAAATCTTTATAACTGCTTTCTTCTAATAAAATACCGTGGTCTATAATACCTATGGTGTCTGCGAGTTGTTCAATTTCAGTCAAAATATGACTTGAAATTAAAATGGTAATACCGTTTTTTTTACATAAATCTCTAATAAATTCCCGCATTTCAACAATACCTATGGGATCAAGCCCGTTAGTCGGCTCGTCCAGAATCAAAAGTTCGGGTTCATGCATAACAGCATTGGCAATGCCGAGACGTTGTTTCATACCGAGAGAATATTCAGAAAAAAGTTTTTTGTCATTATAGGAGAGCCCCACTAAATCCAATGCATGCTTGATGCAATCTTTTCTTGTCATTCCTCTTAATTTGGCAAAAATTCTAAGATTCTCAGTTCCGGTAAGATTCGGATAAAATCCCGGGGTCTCAATAATAGCTCCTATTCGCGGATAAATCTGCTGTTCATTACCTTTTAGTTTCTGCCCAAACACATTGATTTCTCCGGATGTAATGGAAACAAGGCCTAAGATCATTTTCATTATAGTAGTTTTCCCAGCCCCGTTTCTTCCAAGTAATCCGTAAATTTCTCCCTGTTCAATATGAAGATCAACATTGTTTACTACAATTTGTTTTCCATATTTCTTATTAAGTTTTTTTGTCTCTATTATTAAATTTTTCACTTTAATAACCTCCATGCTTAGTTGATAATTCTATTATAAAAAATAAATCTTGCTAGAACTTTGCAAAAATCTTGTTTTTCTCTTGTTTTTTAATTAATTTAAAAAAGCTTTGTAATTTCTCACAAAGCTTTTCTTATCGGTATAGTAATGGTAAAGGTCGTTCCCTCATTTAAAATACTTTCCACTTCAATCCTTCCATGATGAATCTCAACAAGTTCTTTTACAATGGCAAGTCCTAACCCATTTCCTCCAGCAGAACGCGATTCATCACATTTATAGAGCCGATCAAACACATGAGGCAAATCCTTCCGAGCTATTCCCTTTCCGTTATCGGAAATCATGATAACAGCCTCATCGTCTTTTTGTAAGACTTCAATATTTACCTTACTGCACCTGCTATGTAATACCGCATTTTGAATAATATTATTAATAATTCGCATATATGCATTAACATCTGCTGAAACAATAAATTCCTTATCTTGAATGTCTATATAAAATTTAATTCCCCTTTCGTCAAATATGGGTACCCAATCTGTTAATGCACTCCTCGTTAGTTCATTAATATCAACATCTTCAAAGTGAAATGCCATTTCTTTAGCATCAAGTTTAAACCATTCAAATAACAGTTCCACAAAATCCTTTAGATTATATGCTTTATCTCGAGCAATTTCCAGATAATCATCTTTTTCCTTTCCATGGACTACTTTATTATGAATAGCATCCAAATACCCGACTAAAGAAGTAAGGGGAGTTCTGACATCATGAGAAAAACCTGTAAGCATTCGTTTATAAGTTTCCTCTCCTTCTTCAAGTTCGATAATTTTTGATCTATAATCATCCAATATTTCATTTATTTTATATCCGATATCTGATGCGGAATTATTATCACTTATAAGAACTTTTCTATTTCGATTTCCCTTTTTTATATCATTTAAAACTATTATCATCTTAGATAAGCTCTTTTTTATGTTTACTATATAATTTGCCATGATAAAAACAGATATTCCAAGAACAAAGACCAATATAGTCAAAATACTTGTTATATTCATTGTCATACCTCTTGATTAAAACGATAGCCTACTCCCCACACGGTTTGGATATAAATAGGCATATCTGCATTCCTTTCAACCTTTTTTCTGAGCTTACTTATATAAGCCATAATATTGCTGTCATCAAAAGAGTAATCATTACTCCAGACTTGATTATAAATCTGTTTTTTCGTAAAAACCTGTCCTTTGTGGGAAGCTAAAAAATACAATAGGTCAAATTCTTTTCCTGTTAACCCAACTATATTTTTATCTACCATTACCGTTCTGCTTTTAGGGTTAATTGTAAGCCCTTTAAAGTATAAACATTTTTCTTCAGGATAACTGCGATTATTTAAGATAGTATAACGGCGAATAAGGGACTGTACTCTTGCCATAAATTCATTGATACTGAAAGGCTTAGTCAGATAGTCATCAGCACCTAACCTAAGACCTGATACTTTATCCACTTCGCTATCCTTTGCAGTCAGCATCAATACAGGAACAGAACTTCTTTTACGAATTTCGGTCAATACATCAAATCCATTCATTTCAGGCAGCATGATATCTAAAACAATAATATGGTAATTATTCACTTCAAGCTTTAACCCTTCTGGTCCGGTATAGGCAATTTGAACAGACAAACCTTCATTTTCCATACACTTTTTTAATAATCGGCATAACTCTTTATCATCATCAATAATTAAAATTTTTTTGTTCATTATCTCCACCCATCTCTTAAGTTTCGTACAAACCATTATCTGTCTCTTTTACAAATATTATATTTTTAAAAAATAAAATATTCAAGCATGGGTAATAAAACGATAGAGTCAAGTTACTGTAGGGAAAAAATATATAGATATCATCCTTTCTTAATTTATTGGTGTTTCAACTTATATTTTAATAGGATGATATCTTCTTTTCAACTATATATGGAAATATATTCTATTTCCCTGCTGTAATTTTACACTAACGTAATAGGCTTCTTGTGGCAAAAAGCGGTATTTATCACTTCATTATTCATATATCTTCTCAATTATAAAGTAAATTTAAAAAAATCAGATATTGAAGATAGAGCAAGGATGTGGTTTTATTAACATATGCTCTTAATATACAAAGACATTGATCTTTTCTATTTCTTTGCAAAATTTACCATCAAAAGTGAATCTCACAATCCAAGGCATTAATTTTATAATATTATTAAACTCATTATAACCGAAAGATGAGTCGTAATAATTTATAATTGTACTTAAGGCAGTTCCATGAGTACCAATTACAATATTCTTGCCTTCATAATCAGTCAATATACGCTTTAAAGCATTTATATTTCTGCTCTGTACTTCTTGTAATGATTCGCCTTCATTCAATTTATAATGAAAATCATTCCACTGTTTTTTAGAAAAATCCGTAAAGTTATCTACCCATCTGCCTACGTGTCTTTCCTTAAACTCATCTATAAATTGAATTTTCAAGTGATTCTTTCCTGCGAAGTCCTTCACAGTATCAATTGCCCTTTTATACGGACTTGAAAATACAGCATCTATTCTTTTAGAGTTCAAAAATTTAGTGACTAAAATCCGATCTCTCATTCCCTTTTCTGTTAAGGGACGGCTATAATCATCATAGACGGAATTATCAGATTCCGCATGCCTGATAAAATATATTTCTGTCATAAAATAACCTCCGTGTCTATCTTAATGGTTCAATCTTAAAAAATCCTTCACCGTTTAATAAAAGTTGCCAGTTAGCTTTCAATTCCTCCTGATGTATCAATGTCTAAGCAATGGTTAATTAATAGTATGATAACCATCCATACACTGAAACCCCATGTGTTTACATAAGAAATACCCAGTATTTTTGTTCAATCTTCAAAACATCACCATTGTTTATGATGCTTTTAATAGATGCAGGAGAGATTATTCTTATAATCTCACGATATATTTGAGTTTACAGTTTTCCCTTTAGTTCATTTACGGACTTTATCCAAAGAAGCTTATTTTCATAATCCATGAGCCTATCTTCGTGAACATTACGATTTTTCTCAAAATCATTTGTCCATATAAACATATGTTTTAGCATGTCATAGGTCGGTTTATAGTTGCTTTTTTCGTATCCGACTTTTTGTTTGATAAATCTAGAAATTATTCTGTATTTTCTAATATATAAAGGTGTATCTAAAAAGATAATCTTATCTGCTAAATCATACAAGACTTTTTGACTTTCTCTGTAAGTTCCCTCTACAATCCATGCGCCATTTTCATTTATCTTATCAATGATTTCTTTTTGTTCTTCATTAGAACGTTTATATCTCTTTTCATTTGGAAATCCCCAGGCAATACAATCTCCCTCATAATAGGGGATGCTTAATTCTTTCGATAATTTTCTTGCTAAAGTTGTTTTTCCACTTGCAACAATACCAAATATAAGTATTTTCATAGTAATCTCTATCCTTACTATTTTTATTCAAACAAATTTCTGTTCGCACGATACAATCACCTTTGAATCCATAGTATCATATTGTTTTTTACCAAAAAGACATAGCTTCCTCTTAGTGGGAAGCTATGTCTTTTTAGAGCGGAAGACGAGATTCGAACTCGCGACCCTCGCCTTGGCAAGGCGATGCTCTACCACTGAGCCACTCCCGCATTATATGGTGCCCAAAGGCGGAATCGAACCACCGACACGAGGATTTTCAGTCCTCTGCTCTACCTACTGAGCTATCTGGGCAACAGTTATATCATATAATATATATGAAATTCATTTTGGTGTCAAGAGTTAATTAGGGTTTCCAAATCCTCTTTTGAAAAATTATATTTTGAGTTACAAAAATAACATACTACTTCCGCCCCGTTATCTTCTTCAATCATACTCTCTATTTCTTTCTCATCCAAACTTAGCAATGCGCTTTCTATTTTTTCTCTACTACAATCACATTTATATTCAACCTTGATACTTTCAAGTATCTCCAATTCAAAGCCTTTAAAAACCGTTTCAGCTATTTCCTCAGGAGTAAGGCCTCTGTTCACAAGGGAAGATACGGGCTCTGATCTCTTTATATTTTCTTCCAATCTACTGATGTCATCTTCATCCGCATCGGGAAGAGGCTGCACTATATATCCTCCGGAAGCCTTTACCGTCATATCCCTATCTATCATTACTCCCAGATTAACTGCAGAAGGCTGTTGTTCAGAATAGAAAAAATAATTGGCAACATCCTCGGCTATTTCTCCTGACACTAAATTAGATTGTCCTATATAAGGATCTTTAAGTCCCAAATCTTTAACAACGGTTATTCTCCCGTTTTTCCCTACTGCCCCTCCCACATTAAGTTTTCCGTTGGCTTTAAGAGGCAAATCAATATCCGGATTTTTTACGTATCCTTTTACATCTCCCTTTGGATTAGCTACAGATACTATATTTCCAATAGGTCCGTCTCCTCTTATTTGAAGAGAAATGCTTTCTCCTTCTCCCTTCATCATTACCCCCATAATGCTGCATGCAGTCAAAGTTCTTCCTAAAGCGGCAGAAACGACAGGAGTGGTATTATGAATTTCTCTTGCCTTTTCAACCGTATCTGTAGTTACTGCAACAAAAAATCGAATAAGACCTTTTTTATCAATTCCTCTTATCATATAATCCATTTTATTTTTCTCCTTATACACATAATTAAAGCCCCTTATTTACATGAGGGGCTAAAAATTGGCTACGGTTAAAAACTATATATAAATTTTAGTTTTTTTTCTTATAGTTTTGTAACATTTGTAGCTTGAGGGCCTTTTTCTCCTTGAACTATTTCAAATTCAACTTTTTGACCTTCTTCTAATGTCTTGAAACCATCTTGTGTTATTGCTGAATAATGAACAAATACATCTTCTCCATCTTCAGTGGATATGAAACCGTATCCCTTTGTTGCATTAAACCATTTAACTGTACCTTTAACCATTTAAAACATTCCTCCAATATAAACTATTAATAGATGAATCTGCTATGTACGTCATCTACTTTTATTAGTCTATCATAATTATGCATCCTTGTCAAATAATATTCCCTCAAGTCGATTAAAATATTCCTGTTTAGAACTGCTATAAAACTATATCTTCCCAGCAACGAAATTAATTCTCTCGCTCTTCTCATCAGGAAAAGAAAACGTAGGATGCTCATAGCATTTAACTTTCTCAAAACCGGCCTTATTCAAAAGGTTTGATATTTCTGAAACAGAATAGGCTCTTTCAAAATGTTCTTCATCAAATCTAATATATTTATCCTTTTCTTTCGCAAAAAAAGTCAAATCAAATTGAGCTATATTTGACTTTTCATCGAAATAATTCTGCCATATATAATATATATCCTTTCTGTCTTCCACAAAAATATTATTTCCGACAATCTCTTTTAACTTATAGAAAGAATTAATATCAAATATAAAAACTCCTCCACTTTTTAAATGAGAATTTACGGATATAAAAATTCTCTGCAGATCATTTTCATCCAAAATATAATTTATTCCATCACATACACAGATAACTATATCAAATTTTTTATTAATATTAAAATCAATCATATTTTGATTTAAAATTTTTAGATTGGAATATTTATGCAACTTATTATATACAATGGAAAGCATGTCCTCTGAGGAATCAAAAGAAATAACCTTATACCCCTTCTTCACAAAATATTTGGTCATATTCCCTGTTCCACAGGCCATCTCCAATACATCTTCCCCATTGACATTTTCCTTTTTTAAAATTTCTTCAATATATAGATACCATTTTTCATATTCCACATCATCCATTAATTCATCATAATACTGTGCAAACTTATTATACATTTAGCCCATTACTCCTTGTCCAAACCCTTTAATATCTCATCCAAAACTTCTCCTGCTTTCCCTTGAATACAAAGATCGGCTCTTCTATCAAAAGGCGTAGAACCTATATTTATTATAATCAATTTTTTAACCAATTGAGGAAGATAATTTACAGGAGAAACTACAAGACTTGAACCAACCACAATGAGCAAATCCGAAGTACCTACCTCTTCCTGAGCAATGCTAAAATCCTCAGGAAGCATATCTCCAAAAAATACTACGTCAGGTCTTAGTATTCCTCCGCATGCATCACATCTGGGAGGAATTTCTCCTTTATTTACCTTGTTATTAATTACATCTAATTTCACTTTATTTTTACAGTTTAAACAGCTTCCCTCTCTTGTATTTCCGTGAACTTCCAATACATATTTTGAACCTGCCTTCTGGTGGAGATTATCAATGTTTTGGGTTACTATTCCTTTTATATATCCTTTTCTCTCCATTTCTGCCAACGCTAAGTGAGCTTTATTAGGTTCTGCACCGGTCATTCCTAATAACATTTTAAATCCTTCTTTATAAAACTTCCTTGGATTATTATATAACACGGTAGTAGACAAAGCTTCCATTGGGTCTACTTTTTCCCAAAGTCCCGTTTGAGGGCTTCTGAAATCTGGAATTCCACTTTCAGTAGATACCCCTGCTCCTGTCAAAACAAAAGTCTTTCTTGATTCTTTTATTAATTTAATGGCTTTTTCAATATAGTATTTTTCTACCATACAAAATGCCCCCTTTAATACTATTTTAATCAAAAAATCATTTTGATTCAAGGTCAGATTTGTTTTTCTTCTGTTTTTTCATAGCTGTAATAATTCCGCCTATTTTCCCCGATTCCTTTGCCGTAAGTCCTGCCCAGCCGACTCTGTTTATCTTTTCAATAAGTCCCAACTCCTTGGCTATTTCATACTTTAGCTTTTCTTCATCTATTACATGGTTTTCCTTATTTTCATCTTTCTTTTTATTCATTATCACCCCTCCTACTTTTAGTATGGCAGGGAAAAAGAAAAATATCCTAAAAAAACACAATCTTATAATTAAATATTACAAAAAATATTAAAACTACAATAAGTGGTAACCACTCAATAACTCTTACTCTGCTGTTAGTAAACAATTCTCCTAAATACAAATCCTCATTTTCCTCAGGTAATGCTCTTATAAATCTTAAAGCTATCAATCCCATTAAAAGAGCCGCTATTCCTAAAGTAACTCCTGGAATTACCAAATTATAACCCTTTAAAGCACTTAAAGATTCTTCTCCAATGTTTTTAGTGCCATCAGAAAAAAAGTACCCGATTAATAATGCAATAGTATTATTAGTAGTATGGGCAATAATTGAAGAATAAATAGAATTCGTTTTATTTACAATAATACCGAAAATTATTCCCAAAAATACCGGTCCTAAAAAATTTTGAATATTAAAATGAAACAATCCAAATAACAATGCTGAAATTAATATTGCCTTTGCCTTCCCAAATCTTTCATAAGATGACATCATAACTCCTCGAAACATTACTTCTTCACATATTCCCGGAGAAAGCGCAATAATAAAAAAGCTAATGATCAACTGTCTGATATTATCTGGAAGTGGCACAGCAGCTGTATTTATTTCTCCAAATCTACTCAAAATAGCAACTACTATGTAATTTAAAAAAGTTCCTACAGGATAAGAAAAAATAACTATTAACGGTATAAATAATATCTGTTTAAGAGATAATTTATTAAGCCTTAATACCTTTTTAAAATTAGATTTTTTAATCAATAAAAATAAGACCGTAGGAAGTAGTATTAATAAAAACTCAGTAATTACAAGTCCCGAATAGATTTCTCTTTTTTGTACATATGAACCTGCAAAGATAAGGAGAAAAGCTACTAAAAGATAAAAAACATTTACTTGGTATATTCTTGGTTTGCTATTAGCATTCATATTCTTACCTCCATAAAATTCTTTCTTTTAAATTGTATCTTTTTTTTTCACTTTTATCAATTCCTATTTACTTATATCACATAAATCAATATAATATATTATAATATAATAGTATAAATAACCAAAATATAGAGGTGAGTTTATGAAAAATTATAATATAGGAATAGTCGGTGCAACAGGCATGGTAGGAAGAACATTTTTGAAGATATTGGAAGAAAAAAAATTTCCCATTGACCACTTATATTTATTTGCTTCAAGTAAGTCAAAGGGAGAAAAAATATTATTTAGATCAAAAGAATATGTTGTAGAAGAATTAAATGAAGATTCTTTTAACAAACCTATAGATATAGCACTATTTTCTGCGGGAGGAGAAATAAGCAAAAAATTTGCACCTATAGCAAAAAGTAAAAAGATAGTAGTAATTGATAATAGCAGCACTTGGAGACTATATGATGATGTTCCTTTAGTAGTCCCCGAAGTAAATCCTGAGGATGTATTGAAACATGATTATATTATATCAAATCCAAATTGTTCAACAATTCAATCTGTGGTTCCGTTAAAACCTTTAGATGATGCTTATCATATAAAAAGAATTATATTTTCAACTTATCAAGCAGTTTCGGGTTCAGGAGTAGGTGGGGTAAAGGATTTAGAGAATGGATTAAAAAATATTCCGCCTAAAAAATATCCTTATCCCATTGCTTTTAATTGTCTTCCTCATATTGATGAATTTACTGATACAGGTTATACAAAGGAAGAACTGAAGATGATTTATGAAACGAGAAAAATACTTCATAGAAATGATTTAAATATTACCGCTACTACTGTAAGAGTACCTGTAATGTACAGCCATTCGGTTTCTGCCAATGTAGAATTTGATAAGGACTTTGAATTAGAAGAATTAGTCAATGTTTTAAGAAAGGCAAAAGGAATCATATTAATGGATAATCCTAAAGAAAATATATATCCTATGCCTATAATTGCAGAAGGTACCGATGAGGTTTATGTTGGAAGAATAAGAAGGGATTTCAGTGTAAAATCAGGGGTTAACTTATGGATTGTAGCAGATAATATAAGAAAAGGAGCTGCCACAAATACGGTTCAGATTGCAGAGCTTTTAATTAAAAATCAATTTTAGGGGGGAAATTTATGTTTAAAGGTTCAGGAGTAGCAATTATTACACCATTTAAAGATGGAAAAATAAACTATGACAAATTTGAAGAGTTACTTGAATGGCATGTTAAAGAAAAAACAGATGCCATAATTGTATGCGGTACTACAGGAGAATCTGCAACTCTTTCAGATGAAGAAAAAAAAGAACTCATAAAATTTACTGTTGAAAAAATAAATAAAAGAATTCCCGTTATCGCAGGAACCGGTTCCAACAATACGGCTCACTGTATCGAATTAAGTAAATATGCTCAAAAAGTTGGAGCCGACGGATTACTTATCGTAACCCCTTACTATAATAAAACTACTCAAAAAGGGCTGAAAGAACACTATTTAGCTATTGCACAGGAAGTAAATATTCCAATAATAATATACAATGTCCCCAGCAGAACAGGCCTTAATATTTTGCCGAAGACTTTAGCCGAGCTTTCAGAGCATCCAAATATAAGAGGAGTAAAAGAAGCCAGCGGAAATATCGCTCAAGTAGCTGAAATAGCAAGGCTGTGCAAAAATAATTTTTGTATCTATTCGGGAAATGATGATATGGTTGTACCTCTTCTATCCTTAGGAGGATTAGGCGTGATCTCCGTTGTTGCAAATATCCTTCCGAGAGATACTCATGATATGGTGTCCTCTTATCTTAACGGCAATCTCAAAAAAGCTAAAGACCTTCAATTAAATATGAAACCTTTAATTGACGCTTTATTCATTGAGACAAATCCAATTCCTATAAAGGAAGCTATGAATTTACTGGGAATGGATGTAGGTCCTTTAAGACTTCCTCTCACTTCTATGGTAGAATCGAACAAAAAAATTCTTATGGCTGAAATGAAATCCTATGGATTAAAGATATAGGAGGTAAATAAAATGATTAAAACCCTTATAAATGGGTATTCAGGCAAAATGGGTACTGTGCTTTCTAATGAAATAACTAAGGATAATGAAATGGAACTTGTCGGTGGAATAAGCAAACACTGCAGAGAATGTTTTTCAGATTTTAAATTATATGATGATATTTTTAAATTTAAAGATGCTGTAGATATGGTTATAGATTTTTCTCACCCTTCAAGTTTAGATTCTCTTTTAAAATTCGGCTTGATAAATAACGTTCCGTTAGTTATTGGAACCACAGGATTGTCTGATGAAAATTTTAAAAATATAAAGGAAGCCGCAAAAAAGATTCCCATATTTTATTCTGCAAATATGTCTTTGGGAATAAATTTGCTCTTGTCTCTTGCAAAAAAAGCTGCTTCTTTTTTAGGTGACAGTTTTGATATAGAGATAGTGGAAATGCACCATAACAAAAAAATTGATTCTCCAAGCGGCACAGCTTATATGATCGCTAACGAAATAAATAAATCATTTAATGAGCCTAAGAAATATGTTTTTAACAGACATGAAAGAGCAGAGAAACGACAAAAAAATGAAATTGGAATTCATTCCATCCGAGGGGGAACAATAGTAGGAGAACATTCAGTTTTATTCCTTGGAGAGGATGAAGAAGTGGAAATAAAGCATCGAGCATTATCTAAAATAGTTTTTGCTCAAGGGGCTATTAAAGCTGCCAAATTCATATATAAAAAAAGCGCAGGATTTTATACTATGGATGATATGCTTAAAAACTTTACAGGAAGGGAGAATTAATTAATGACTAATGATAAAGATTTCTTGGATGATCCCTATAAGATAGCCCAATATTTGAAAAACTCACAAAAAACTACTCCGATAAAGGCGTATGTCAGAGGTAATATAGATAATATGGATTTATCCAAATTTAAACATTTTGGAAATAACGATCTCACAATATTAATCGGAGAATGGGCAGACTTTAAAGATCTCCTTGAAAAGAACGGTAGTAATATTTACGAATATTACATTGAAAATAATCAAAGGAATTCAGCAATTCCACTATTGGATATAAAAGATATCAATGCAAGAATTGAACCGGGAGCTATAATCAGAGACATGGTTCATATAGGAAACAAGGCCGTAATAATGATGGGAGCCGTAATAAATATAGGAGCTGTAATTGGCGATTATACTATGATAGACATGAACACGGTGATAGGCTCCAGAGCTCAGATCGGTAAAAATGTTCATGTGGGTGCCGGAGCTGTAATTGCAGGATTGTTGGAACCTCCCAATAAGACTCCTGTTATAATCGAAGATGAAGTTTTAATTGGAGCAAATGCTGTTGTCTTGGAAGGCGTCAGAGTAGGAAAAGGTTCTGTTGTTGCGGCAGGTTCTGTTGTTACAATGGATGTCCCTCCAAACAGTGTTGTTGCGGGGATACCTGCTAAATTTATAAAGGAAAAAGACAATAAAACAAAAAATAAAACTGCTATAGTAAAGGAAATAAGAGAATAAAATATGCCTTGCAGGTTTTCTGCAAGGCATATTTTATTCTGATTAATTGTCTTCCTCAAATGTAAAAATATAAGGCATATTTCTGTAATAATTCCCATAATTAAGGCCATAGCCCACTATAAATATATCCGGTATATCAAAGCCAATATAATCAGGCTTTAAATCTATTTTTCTTCTACTGGGTTTATTTAAAAAAACACAGGTTTTTATGGAATTTGGAGAATGACCTTTTAAATAATCTATAACATACTTCATGGTCAGTCCTGTATCCATTATGTCATCAACTACCAATACGTCTCTTTCCTTTATATCGGATCTGATACGAGAAATAATTTCAACATTTCCTGTAGATTCCTTCTCATTTCCATAACTGGAAGTAGTCATAAAGTCAATCTCAACGGGAATTTTTATATTTCTGACCAAGTCAGACGTAAATATAAAACTTCCTCTCAATAAAGAAATAATTACTAAGTCCTTTCCCATATAATCATTAGAAATAATATCTCCCAGTTCCCTATTTCTACGTTGAATTTCTTCATCCGTAAATAAGATCTTTTTTCTTTCGTTCTTTTTCAAGATATTTCCCTCCTTCCATTAAACTACATTTTTTTTATTAAATTTTTCTTTATTTCTTTAAGTTCATATAATATTTTATTCAAAGTATATTGTATGCTGATTGCAATTATAAAAAGAATTACATATTTTGTAACGTCCCAATGCATTTGACCACCTCTAATCTTTTGTTTTTCTCCTTATATTATAAATCAATTTTTCTTTAATCGTAATCCTTTGTTCTATTATTATCATCTTTTACATACTCCAACTTAGAGACGGATACTTCATAAGCAACTTTTACTTCCGCTTCTCCATTAGAAAGTTTTTTCTGATAATTTCTGCTTTGAATTCTTCCCCATACCTTAATATGATCCCCTATAAGAAGCTTTTCACAAAACCTTGCATTCCTTCCCCAGGAAATGCAAGGAATATAGTCAGACTTATTATAAGGCCTGTTAACAGCGATCAATAGGTCGGATATTTCTCTTCCAAAAGGAGTTGTTCTGTACACCGGCTGTTTGCATATATATCCGTCAATAAATATCTCGTTGGGCTTTTTCATTAATTCTTCCATTTCATCCTCTTGCGGAATATAAATATCCCTTGCAAAAATTGTCAACATAAGCTTGTTGGAATTATTTATGTAGCGATTGTATGATCTAAGCTGACCATCAATGACAACATAAGTGCCAACCGAAAAATCCATGTTTACAAAAAGCCTTTCGGAAATAGTGATTGGCAGTACATCAGCAAAATCACTCAATCTCGGCACTTCCAACTCAAAAGAGTAAAAACCTTCTCCATACATTTCGTGACTAAATTTCATTTCAGTTTTAACTTTCCCTATTACCTTGACTATATTTGTTTCAATAACCTTATCCACCATATTTCCCCAATTCCCCCTTATTCTTATGTTTTTAGTACAATCTATATTTATTCATTTAAAACATACAATATGATTACTAAAATAAAATTTTTATAATTTCTATATTTGACATATAACTTAAAAATCCTTCTTAACAACTCAGACGAAAATTTCAATTAATTGTTTTCAATGTACTTCTTTGACTTTTTCTATAGCTTTTTTGATTGTTTCTATAGGGATACCATAATATATTCCCGTAGAAATGGAGGCCATTCCATTATATACACTATTTTCTTCAATAAAATTCAACTTTGCGGGAAACTCCAATCCATCAATAACTGTCCCAAAAAAATTTATTATTTTTCTTTGAATACAATAATTAAATTGAACCATATTATCAATATTTAAGCTGGAAGCAGTAATAGTGGATTTATTATTGAGACCATAAGTTATAATCACAGCCTTATTATTTCCTTTAAGTAATTCGATGCTGTTATTATCATCACTGTTAAAAATAACTATATTGGAAATATTCGAAAAGAATTCTTTTAAATATTTATTCTCTGCCCATTTTCCGCTTAAATTAGTGTGAACAATCAAATCAAATTTTAAATGTAAATTATTAATTGCTTCCAATGTCTCGGAAGTTATATTCATTAATCCGATTTGTATATCCTCCTTAGATTTTAAAAACAATATCTTTCCATCATCGTTCTCATAGATAATATGATAACCTCCGTTAAAAAATATTTCCTCAATTAAATAAAAAACGGCATTATCTTCCTCATTCCCTAAAACCCCAATAAAACTTATCTTTTGTAATCCCATGTTTTTCCTCCTCTTTATCAGTCAGTTTTATTACTTTCTGTTTTTATTTGTCTTCCCGTATTATCAATATAATAATTATCCTTATATATCAATTGAGAAACGGGTATTATTTCATATCCGTCCTTTTGTAACTTTTCTATTACTATGGGTAAATACTCAGCTACATATTTTGCGTTGTTATGAAACAACACTATAGATCCACTTCTCACATTTCTTGTCACTCTATCTACTACAGGTTGTACTCCCAATTCTTTCCAATCCAAGGAATCCACATCCCACTGTATAGGATAATAACCGTTTTCTCTGCAGACTCTTATTACCGTGTCATTATAATCTCCAAATGGAGGCCTGAACAATATTGGTTTTTTCCCAGAAATCTCTTTAATTTGATCCCCTGTTTTACTTAACTCCTGTATCATTTGTTCTTCCGATAATTTTGTCATATATGGATGATTGGTAGAATGATTTCCTATATCATGTCCTCTGCTGCTTATTTCTTCTACAAGTTCAGGATATTTTTCTACCCAGAATCCCACAAGAAAAAATGTAGATTTTATATTATATTTATCCAATATATCCAATATAGTTCTTGTAGAGTCTATTCCCCAAGCCGCGTCGAACGTTATCGATATTTTTTTATCGTTTCTTTCTACACTGTAAATAGGCAATTCCCTAATATTAGAAAAAGCTTCCCTTACGTTGATATTATATGTAATACTGGTATAAATAATCGATATAATTAAAACTCCAATCATTACTGCCCCTTTTAAAATGTTATCTCCTTTCGCTTTAAATGTCTTCAAAATATCTCCTCCCTTATATCTACTAATACAATTTATTCACAAATGTTTTTATATATAACACTTTATGAATTGCTACTTCTCTTTTATACATGATATGATATAATTTAATTAGTTCATACTAAGAAGGTGATTGAAATGTTTGTTGATAATAGCGAAGAACTTGCTCAAAATAAACTTCTTCTTTTATATATAATAGACAAATCCCCCAAACCTCTTACAAATGCAGAGATAACGGAATTCGTCTTGGATAATAATTATATGAATTTTTTTCTCGTGCAACAATTTTTAAGTGAATTAGTAGAAACAAACTTTTTAAAATATTCCGATGAAAATGAAAAGAATTATTATATTCTTTTAAATAAAGGTAAATTAACTTTAGAATACTTTGATAACAGAATTCCAAAGGATATAAAAGACGATATCGATAAAAAGTTAAAAATAAAAAAGATAGAAATAATGAGAGAAAAGCAGATAAGAGGCAGCTATATTAAAAAAAACGATAAGGAATATGTTGTAACCTTGAAATTGGTTGAAGGGGATACTACTCTATTTAATATTGATTTAAATGTTGCAAATATAAATCAAGCAAAGTTAATATGCGATAATTGGAAAAAAAATCCTGACTCAATATATCAGGATATCTTAGACAGCATCATAAAGCTAAGGTAACATCATAATAATAATAGACCGTTTGGTTCTTTTCCCGTATTTATATTCATATATATTTTATCCTTATCAATGTCAAAAATCGTTAATATATTTTCCGATATATTAGTTATAAATAACATTTTATCCTTATCCCAAAGTATTTTATTAGGCATGCCTTTAAGAAAATTTTTAGTCAATATTCTATCCTCTTTAATATCTAACTTATATAAAAAACCATCGTCAATATTTGTTAGATATATGAATTTTTTATTAATCATTATCATATTATTAAATATACCTTTTAGATTGATACTTTTAACTATTTGTCTGTCGTGAAGATTTATAATTGAAATATTGCTTTGATTTATAATTCCATTGTTAATATAGGACAAAACATACATGTATCCTTTTTCGATGAATATTTTAATCGGATTTTTATCCAATTTAATCTTTCCTTCCCCTTCACTATTTATATCTATTACGTCTATACTGTAGCTATTAGAATTAGCTACAAGTATTTTTTTTGTATCTCTATCGATTTCTATATCAACTGGTTTTTCTCCTACAGGAACATTTTGAATCAACTGAAAATTTTTTTCATCCAATATTGAAACAGAATTTGAGTCCGTATTAGATATAAATATATATCCTTCAAAGGTTTTTATTGATGTAGGAAAACTTCCTACCACCACTATATCTTCAATTTTTCTTTTATCCATATCCATTTTAAATACGGTATTGTTGTATGCATTTACAATATAAATCTTATTTTCTTCACTACTCATGCTCATCTCATAAGGTCCTATATAAAAACCATCTAAATATAATTCCTTTTCTAAATTAACAAAGGATAAAAGGGAAACTGTTTCCACCTTCAATTTTTTTCTAAAATCTACTATTGTTAAAGAATCATCACCTGTATTAGCAACTATCAATATTCCTTTTTTTTTCAATATTTCACCTCCATCCACATTTATATAACAATTTATGCTTATTTATGGATTTCGGTGATAAAATCAAGTATCTACTTTTTAATGATTTTCATCATGGATTCCCGTTTATCGGCCTTTAAATTTCTTCTTTTTATTTCTATTATCAAATTATTTACTCTCATGATCCCATCTCTATAATCTTCTTCACAACCTAAAGATACTAAATATTTAAGATTTTCTGTTTCATCAAAAAATTTTCTTATAAGTTCCTCATCTTTAAACCTGGTATAAGGATTGAATTTTATTATCCTCATAATAATAATCCTCCTCCGGAATATATTAATAATATTTACTCCAGAGGAGGTAAAAAAAGAACTACATATTCATAATAATTGTCCTAACATCTCCTACTAAATATAAAGAACCTGAAAATAATATCATATCATCGGGATTTGCAACTTTCAGTGAATAATCTACAGCCTTATGAATATCTTTTTCAACATATATATTGCTACTATAATTTCTTATTTTTTCAGCTAATTCCTCTGCTTCCATCTTTCTCACACCGTTGGGTTCCGTAATTATTATCATATCAGCCATCGGAACCAAATCTTTTATTACACTGTCCACATCCTTATCTTTAAGTATTCCTATGCCCAATATAAGCCTCTTATATTTAAATAGTTTTATTGACTCTCTTAAAGACAAAGCACCTTGAGGATTATGAGCTCCATCAATAAGAAAAATGGGATTTCTTCTTAAGACTTCCATTCTTCCTTTCCATTTTGTATTCTTAAGCCCTCTCCTTATTTGTTCATCACCTATCTCTAAAAATTTCCTGTCTCTCAATGTGACTATCGTTGTCAAAGCCAAAGATGCATTAAAAACTTGGTACCTTCCCAGCAATGAAATATTTAGATCCTTAAAAAAGTGACCTGAGTAATTATAATCAAACACAGCACCTTCATCATTTGTACTTTTTATAGACACATTGTCTTCGGAACACAATATGAGTTCCGCATTTTTATCCTGAGCTACTTTTTTAATTACATTTAATGCCTCTTCTTTTTGGGGATATGATATAACTAATCCTCCCTCTTTTATGATACCTGCTTTTTCATATGCAATTTTTCCTAAAGTATCTCCCAATATATCCATATGATCCATATCGATAGTAGTGATGACCGATGCCAAAGAGCTTTCTATCACATTAGTTGAATCAATTCTTCCGCCTAAGCCTACTTCTAATACCACATAATCTACCTTCATATTGCTAAAATATAAAAACGCGGCAGCGGTTATAATCTCAAAGCTTGTGGGACGAATGCCTTCATATTTAATCATATAGTCTGATTTTTCCTTAACTTGTTCTATGACTTGCGTCAAATCCTCATCGGAGATATTTTTGTTATTTATTTGAATTCTATCATTAAAAACCTCCAAATAAGGAGAAGTATAAACTCCCACTTTACAACCCGTTTCCATGAGCATATTCCCAATGTAGGATACAACGGAACCCTTTCCGTTGGTTCCCGCAATATGAACATATTTCAAACCTTTATGAGGGTTACCTAAAAGTTCTAAAAGCCGTCTTGTAGAATCAAGACCTAATTTGGAACCAAACCTTTCAACGCTCCTTATATACTCCAAAGCTTTACTATAGTTCATTTTAAATATAACCTCCTATTTTCCATCCCTTTTCTATCAATTATTAATAAATAAATAAGGAGTATACAAATAATTCATTAATATATAAGCAAAGGTCAGAAACAAAATATATTGTTTATAAGGCTGTTTTATTCTGTCCTTTTTTCTCGACATGATTACCGCACAAAGACCCACCAGTGAAAATACTGTAGGAATTATAATTTTACTGCCTGTAAAAGTCAACAATTTAGGCATATACAAAACGGCCTCAGGTTTATAAAAACTATTTATAGTTATAATTTGAAAAAATAAATATATGAATATTCCTATTATAAGATACTTATAACCACTCTTCTCAATTCTTTCATTAATGGAAAATATATATATCAGCCATCCAAGAACAGGTAACAAAGGTAAAAACCTTCCTGCAAAAGAAATAAGCAATAGATAGCTTGTAAGGGAAGGAACTTCTTTTCCTAAGGCTTCCTTTACATCATTGGAATTTATTTTAGTAGTACTCAACAGTACACTTTTATCCGTAGTAGCTGCCATAACTTTAAAATATTTTCCTTCATCCGGTTCAAGCCAGAAGCATACTTCTCCATCTTTTCCTTTTACATAGCTTGGCTTTATTGATAATCCTTTTGTTTTAGATATAAGTTCGGTTTTATTTATTCCTTTCCTGTTTAGCCCCACTTTTACGATATTAGTTTTTTCTCTGCTGTAAAGATCTAAATAAGTAGTTCCTCCGACTAATATTTCAATCCCATTTTCGTTTTCTCCTATCACTACGGGATTGCTGTAAAAATATCCAAGGCCCATATCTGGATAATCATTAAACTTAACGGGTTCAAAGGATTTCTCGGTACTCTTATTGTATCCTGCTAAGATATAGCCGAAATTATTAGCGCCTTTGCCTTGAGTTGTAATTAAAGAATAAATATTTTCCCCGTCACCGCAGAGGACAAAGTCTCTCACTTTCATTCCTATTTCGCTAATTTCCCAAACGGTAACAGCATCAGACATGATTCCGTCTCTACATTGGCTGATACGATATTCCTTAATGCCCGTTTTATTATTATAATTTACTGTTTGCAGATATATATTTTCATCTTGAGAATATACCTTTAAATCCTTAATATTTCCTGAAATTTCTCCGTCAAAGATGGTTTCCCCGTCACCACGGCAAATACTTATCATACCATCTTTTTTCAAAAAAGCAAGTATTCCTTTCTTCCCGTCACTATAATAATCCAATTTTTCTACATTATTCATTATTTCCTTTACCTGCACTGTTTTCAGGTCATCGGAAATTTCTCCTCTATAAACTGTATTTTTGTTATTGTCTCTCCACAAAATATACTTGCCATCTAAAAAAACCTCTTGGGAACTTGTAGTATTGAATTCCAATTGAGGAATATAAACTTTTTCTTCCTTCAATAACTCCATTTTGTTATTAAATAATTTAATCTTTAAGCCTTTTTCATCTCCATATGCCTGATCCAAAAATAAAATATTCTCATCAATATCTGATACTAAGGGGTTTCTATTAAAACTTGTTTTCTGTATGGATATTTCCCGACTCCAATTTGGAGATGGAGCCGCAGCACTTAATTTACTATTATACATAACATGGATAAAAGTTATTACCAAAAATATTACAACAAAAAAAATAATTACTCTTTTAATAATATCACCTCCTTGTTTAATAAATATATTCTACCACCATATTATTCTAATTTAAATCTATTAATAAAAAAATCGGTTGAAAAATCAACCGATTTTTTATTAATTATTTTTAATAATATTTAACCTTTCCAAAACTTTATCCATCATATCTTTATACTTCGTCTCTTTTTCTCTTTCAGCTTCTACAACTTCCTTAGGAGCTTTATCTATAAACCCTTTATTGGACAACTTGCCTCTCACTCTTTTCAATTCAGATTCCAACTTTTCTCTTTCTCTTTCGAGTCTTTCTCTCTCTTTTTCAAAATCTATTAAATCTCTCATAGGCAAATATATCTCACATTTTTCCAAAACCACTACTCCATTGTCTTCTCCTAAGCCATCTTTGGAATCTCTTATATATATATCATTGGCAAAAGCCAAATTAACAAAATATCTCTTGCCCTCATCAATTACCTTTTTAATTTCTTCATCTTGAGTTACAAATATCATATTTGATCTTCTTTTAGGCTCTACATTCATTTCCGATCTGATATTCCTTATTCCTTTAATAGCATTCATTATATACTCCATGCTTCTTTCCGCTTCCGGAAAATTAATATTTTCTCGGTATACAGGCCATGAAGATATAATTAAAGGTTTTTCTTCGTCGGGAAGATATCTCCAAATTTCTTCGGTAATAAAAGGCATAAAAGGATGAAGCATCTTCAAAATATCCTTTAACACAATTAACAGAACCTTCTGGGCAGTTTCCTTAGTTTTTCTTTCCGTTCCATATAATCTTCCCTTCACTATTTCTATATACCAATCACAAAACTCATCCCATATAAAATCGTATATTTTCTGAGCTGCCATGCCGAGTTCATATTTATCAAGGTTTTCAGTTATCTCTCTTACCACATTATTCTTTCTGGAAAGTATCCATTTATCTTCTTCCTCTAAATCTCCAGTATCAAAATCATACGATTTTATATCTTCATCAATATTCATCATAACAAATCGAGTCGCATTCCACAATTTATTGGCAAAATTTCTGCTTGATTCAACTCTTTCCATATAAAATCTCATATCATTGCCCGGACTATTTCCGGTAACCAATGTAAATCTCAAAGCATCTGCTCCATATTTGTCTATTACATCTAAAGGATCAATTCCGTTTCCCAAGGATTTACTCATCTTTCTCCCTTGAGAATCTCTTACAAGACCTGTAAGAAATACATTATCAAATGGAACCTCCCCCGTTTGCTCTAATGCAGAAAAAACCATTCTTACAACCCAGAAGAAAATAATATCGTATCCGGTAACCAATACATCTGTGGGATAAAAATACTTCAGATCCTCTGTTTCTTCAGGCCATCCGAGAGTTGAGAAGGGCCAAAGGGCTGATGAGAACCATGTATCTAACGTATCAGGATCCTGATATATATTTTTACTTTTACATTTGGGACATTCTTTCGGTTTATCCTTTGATACCACCACTTCGCCACAATCTTTGCAATAATACACGGGAAGTCTATGTCCCCACCAGAGCTGTCTCGAAATACACCAATCCCTAATATTCTCCAACCAATTAGTGTATATTTTGCCGAATCTGTCGGGAATGAACTTAAATTGTCCATCTTCGTAGGCCTTAAGAGCAGGTTCTGCAAGAGGTTCCATTTTCACAAACCACTGCCTTGATATTATAGGTTCAACTATAGTATGACATCTTTCACAATGTCCCACACTATGCATATGTTCCTTTATATCTGTTAAATATCCTTCGGATTTAAGGTCTTCAATTATCTTATTTCTTGCCTCATATCGATCTAAGCCCTCGTATTTTCCTCCGTTTTTATTAATGGTCGCATCATCGTTAAATATTTTAAACTGACCTAAATTATGTCTCAACCCAACTTCAAAATCGTTGGGATCATGAGACGGAGTAATCTTCACAGCTCCCGAGCCAAAGTCCATATCAACATATTCATCAGCAATGATAGGTATCTCTTTATTAACCAGTGGAAGTATAAGAGTCTTTCCGATTAAATTCTTATATCTTTCGTCTTTAGGATTAACAGCTACCGCCAAATCTCCCAGCATCGTTTCTGGCCTTGTTGTTGCAATAGTAATAAACTCCTTTTCTCCTTTAATGGGATATCTGATATACCAAAGCTTGCCTTCCGTATCTTCATGTTCCACTTCCGCATCCGATAAAGCAGTTTTACAATTAGGACACCAATTGATGATTCTGTTTCCTCTGTATATAAGACCTTTATTATATAACCTTACAAATACTTCTTCCACCGCATCGCTAAGTCCTTTATCTAATGTAAATCTTTCCCTGCTCCAATCACAGGAAGCTCCTAACTTTTTAAATTGTTCCTTAATATTTCCTCCATATTTTTCAGTCCAATTCCAGGCTTCTTCAAGAAATTTTTCTCTTCCCAATTTCTCTTTGCTCTTGCCTTCTTTTTTTAATTTATCTACTACTTTTGCTTCAGTAGAAATACTGGCATGGTCTGTTCCCGGAAGCCATAAGGCTTCATATCCTTCCATCCTCTTCCATCTGATTAAAATATCCTGAATCGTTCCGTTCAGTGCATGGCCTAAATGAAGATTTCCGGTTACATTAGGAGGAGGCATCATAATAGAAAAAGATTTCTTATCTTTATTTACATGAGCTTTGAAATATCCCTTATCATTCCAGAAACTATACAGCTTATCTTCAAATTCCTTCGGATTATAAGTTTTTGGTAAATTATTTTTCACGTTCTAACCTCCCTAATAAAACTTAAAAACCCTTCATCCTTAAATATAAGGACGAAGGGTTAATACGCGGTACCACCTTAATTCCGCCAAACATGCTGCGGCTCTTAATTATAACAAACTATATAACGGAATTACCCGTTCAGATTTACTGTCATTTCAATCTGAAAACTCAAGAGCTACCTTCAATAAACCTTTTATGAGAAAATCTCTCAGCCCTCGGATCTTCCTCTCTGTACAGAAGTATTTATCTACTCTTCTCCGTCAAAGTAATTAATATTACGTTATATTATATAATATATCAGTTTTTGTACTGTTGTCAACATTAATTTTATTGGAGGTAATTCCGGGAAAAGCTAATTCCCGATTAACAAATACACTCTTATTCCTTTAAACATAAAAGCCTTTCTATTACAAAATATCTCTTTTTTATATACATTTTCTATAAACTTATTCCTTTTAAAAAGAATCCCAGCGTTCCAGAATCTTTAACTTCACTGTCTCTAAAGAGGCAACCTTTGCTTCCTTCAAGAACTCATTGTCCTGTACAATATTAACAACAGTTTTTAATGTGTTTATATGGTCTTCTCCTGTTTTTAGTGCAAGATTAAATACAAATTCAGCATTAATCGTTGAACTGGGATCTTCCATGTTTCGAAAAACTACAGGATTTTTTAATCGGACAATACAAATAGCCGATTCATTGACATATTTAGTATCTGTATGAGGTACTGCAACGGGAATTTCAGTCATCAAACCTGTGGGGTATTCCCTTTCTCTTTCAAGACAGTTTTTCAGAAAGGTTTCTTTAACATAACCTCTCATATACAACTCTTGAAATGCTTCCGTTATAGCTTCTTTGGAAGTTTTTGCATTTGACTCTATTACCAATATATTTTTTACCATGATTATTAATCTCCTAACGTCTATTTTTCAAAATCAATTACGGCCTTAATTGCTTGCTTCTTCTCGGTGGCTTCAAATGCTTCTTTCCATTTCTCAGGCGAATAAACATGTGAAACCAATTCTTCCAATTGATTGTGATATTTCTGCAAAACCTTCAATGAGCCTGTCCAACTCGATGGGGTTGAACTTCTGCCGGAAGTAATACAAATCTGATTTCTGTAAATATAAGACATGTCTATAGTATATAATTCAGTATCCAAACTGGGAACACCTGTTATTACAACGCGACCCATTTTTCTGACTAAGCTTAATCCTGAATTAAAAGAGTTTTGAGAACCAACAGCATCAATGGCTAAATCTGCAAATTCTCCATCGAAAATTTCTTGAACTCTTTCTTTTAAGTTATGTCCATCATTAACTAAAACATGGCATCCAAATTTTTTTGCAATCTTCAACCGAGTTTCCCTACTTTTTTCCGTACCAATTACAACAACATTCGCCCCCGAAAACAATGCAACTAAAGCACAGCATAACCCAATAATACCCGGACCAATAATAACAACATTTTCTCCGGCCTTTATACATCCTCTTTCACTAACTATATGATACGCACAAGCCATAGGTTCTGAAAGTACAGCAGTTTTCAGAGAAAGTTCACTGGGTATAACTCTTATGTTTCGTTCCGGAACTACAACAAAATCCGCAAAGCTACCATTCGTACTTGAACCTAATCCCTTTCTATGTGAGCACATATTCCAATCGCCTGAATGACAATATCTACATGAACCGCATGGTTCTACGGTTGTTTCATATACAACTCTATCTCCTATTTTCGTTTTCTTTACATCTGTACCTACTTCAACGGCATATCCAGATGCTTCATGTCCAAGAATAACAGGTGGTTTTAATTTGTCAAACCGTCCGCCAACATCGACCTTCTTTAATTTTATATCGGTTCCCCCACAAACACCCGCATAAACTACTTTAACTTTGACGTCAGTACTTTTTAATATTTTAGGTTCTTCAGTATTGACCAACTCCATATCATTTGCTTTTGGGGATAGTCGCATCAATGCTCTCAAAAATGACACTCCTTTCTTTTGAAATCATGAAATCAAGTCTACCATAATAATCCTATAAATTTGATCTTACAATTATTCAATTTATAACAATTTCCTGTATATTTCAGCTAATTCATCTTGGCTCAGCTTTACATAACTAGTAGAAAGAACCGGTTGTAAAGTTAAATATACCTCTTTGGAAAACTCTTCTATCTCATCTTCTCCCATACCAAAACAGCTCAAACTCTTAATTTTCCAAATATCGTTGAGTAAAACGGCCAAACATTCCAATGCCTGATCAGTATGGCATTGAAGAATATCTACAATCATTTCTATTAAATATGAAATTTTGCCTTCAGGTTTTTTCTTATAGTACAATTTAAGCACCTGAACAAAAAACTGGTAATTACTTTCCCCATGCACAACTCCATATCTTCCGCTTAGCGGAAAAGCAAGAGCATGGACAGCACCACATCCTGCATTACCAAAAGATATCCCGGCAAAATTACTTGCAAGTAACACATCCCTCTCAACAGTTCTTCTAGAATCAACTCCATTTTTAGAGATGGTTACAAACGATTGTAACAGTATCTTGATTGCCTTTCCCGAAAATAAATCCGTATATGGAGTTGCTTCCGGAGAAAGATATGATTCTACAGCATGAATTAATGCATCAATTGAACTAAATGCAAAGAACTTATAGGGCAGAGTGCTGATAAATTCCGGTATTAAAACAGCAATATCAGCAAAGTAGGCATCATACGCCATTCTCATTTTGGTTTTGCGCTTCGTTGAACTAATAATTGATGATCTGGTTACCTCACTGCCTGTACCACAAGTTGTAGGAATTATAATCAATTTTTTGTCTTTTTTTATTTTCGACGGATCGTCAAATATCTCATCACAACAATCAAATTTTCTAATTGAGAGTACCTTCGCTATATCAATTACTGTCCCGCCGCCAATTCCTATTACTCTTTTGTATGAAATATTCTTTATGTTCGTTAATATTGCATCGACCATAATGTCGCTCGGCTCACCTGAGCCATGTTCTTCCTGATATACGAAATGACATGGCAGATTGAATTTTTTAATAAAAGGATCATAGATATAACGATTTGTAATTATCAAATCATCAGAATTCAAAGGGAAACTATCTAAGAAATCATTAAAAGTATCACATTGATAAATATCCGGAACAATCCTAAATTTTTTCATCATATATTACTCCCCATTTCTACTTAGTAGATATCTTTCGGTTGACTTTTGATATTTCTCTAACTTTATTAACATAGTCATTCGGAATTTCTTTTTTTCTTAATCCGGTTGCAAGAAGGAACAAGAATTGTTCACTTGTTCGCTCAATATTATCACTTGCAATAAGAGCTTTTTCCATAGTAATCCCCACACCTATGGTACCATGATTTTCCATAAGCACTCCCGCACTTGTACCAATTGAATTTTTTACACTTGTAGCTAACTCCAAAGAACCGGCCGGAGCAAAAGGCGCAATAGGTACCTCTCCACCTAAATAGGAAATACTTTCAACATCAATGATTGGAAGTTCTTTTATATTTTCAATGGAACTCACCAAAGTTCCGTATTTGGAGTGCGAATGAATAATGTCATTAACTTCTATTCTATCTAAATATATGAACCTGTGCATAGTAGCCTCTACAGAAGGCTTAAATTTCGCATCAACTATGTTTCCCTTCATATCAATTAAACATAAATCATTTAATTCTAAGGTGTTATATGGGCGAGAAGACGGAGTTATAACGAATAAGTCTTCTCCTTCAACTCTTGCACTGATATTTCCGGCCGTACCCAAGGAATAACCTCTCTCGACCATCATTTTGACACCCCACATAACATCTTGTTTTGCTTTTTCAATTTTGTTTTTCATTTTATTTGTCACTCCATTCTTTTCTTATTATTCATAGATAAGGGCATTTTTCACACCTATCTGGTTTGCATGTGCTTCCAATGCTTCTATTAAATCCTCAAATTTATATTCTCCCGTTACAAAAATATCTTCAGGGATTTCGTGGTGATTAATCATGTTATTTGCCATCATAACATGTTTTGGTGTTGTGTGGAAAAAAGCTGCAATGGTAAGTCCGCCGTAATGCATTCTTTCAGTATCGATAGTGATTGTTGTGCCCGGCTTACACCCTCCAAACAAGTTGATATATCCGCCCTTTCGAGAGATATTAATACAGTTTTCCCAAGCTACAGGTTGTCCGGTAGCATCAATTACAGCATCTGCCCCTCTTCCCTCAGGAGTTAGAGCTCTGATAGTCTCTACTACATCCATGTCGCTGTTAAGAAGTACAGTAGTATCAATTCCAAGTTTTTTCGATACTTCCAACCTTGATTGAGAAAAATCAGTTTGGATGACATGAGCTCCCATCTTCTTAACAATCATGGAAATCATTAACCCAATTGGGCCTGCTCCCATTACAACAACACAATCTCCATAACTAAACTTCGTCATATCTGCGGCATACATTGCACATGATAGAGGTTCTGTTAATGCTGCCGCTTTATAACTAACATCCTTAGGAATTTTAAATAGGTTTTGTCTTACAATTACGCCTGGAATATATACATATTCCGAATGGCCGCCGATAATCCTGACTCTATGTTCACAGCATCCGTCATTTCTTCCTGTCTTACAGTAATAACAATTACCACACATAGCGGCACTATGTGGTACAATTCTATCTCCTATTTCAAAATTTTGTACGTTTTTCCCTTTCTTATATACAATTCCTGCTGCTTCATGACCGAAAGTTATCCCCGGGCGATAATTTGGATGTCCTCTTTTATATGTTTTTACATCCGTTCCGCAAGTTAAGGATACTTTTACCTTCATGATAACAGCGTCATCTTCCAAATCAAACATATCTCTTTCTTCAATTCTTACATCTTCTGGTCCATACCAAATAGCCATTCTCATTTTTTCTTTCATAGTTCTCTCCCTTTCTTTAATATACTTATCAGTTTTGTTTTTTATATTTTATTTGAAAATTAATTAGCATAATGCTAATATGATTTTTACATACAACTTCTTTTATAATACTTTGAATAGTTTCGCAATCAGCACCATCAAAATATCAACGACATTTGCCAGGGATGCAGCAGTAACTTTTAGTCCCTTTTCAAGTTCTAACACACCTGCTGAAGTGACAAAGCTTGTACCGACATCTGCCATAAAATTGAGTGAAACTACAATAAACACCATATACAATGTTCCTGTAATTAATCCGCGGAAAAGGTTCCTGTCAGTCATCATACTAATCATTCCTGCAAAATAAGGAATAGAAGCAAACATGCCTACCGGGAAATAATTGTTTCCTGGAATGATAAATGCGAGTGCAATTGTAATTGGCATTAATAAAAGACTCAATGTAACGGCAGTTTGGTCACCAATAGCAAATGCTGCATCTGTACCAATAAGTAATTCCTGATCTTCTCCAACATGCTTTGTCATATAATTTTTCGCGGCTTTACTAATCGGAGTTAGTCCTTCCATAAGCAGACCTACCATTCTTGGCATCAAAACAATAACCGCTGCTATTCCAACCGCTATTTGAATTATTACTGTAGGAGTTTGTCTAGTTATAATTGCAAGAAATAAACCTACAATAAAACCTACAAGAGCAGGATCTCCCAATGGCCCTAATTTCTTGTTAATCCAAGATAAGTTGATGTCGACCTTGTTAACTCCGGGAATTATATCTACTATCTTATTCAAAACATAGACAACGGGAACTGCTGATAATGTTGAACTCATAGTCGTACAGGTTGTTCCCTCATATCCAAAATTTCTTTGCCAGAACGGAGCAATTTTATCTCCGACAATACATATAATAGCTACCAACAACATGGCAAACACAGTACAAATAGCAAATGGAACGGCTCCTGACATGTCGGCTCTTGAGAATATATAATAAAGAATAGAAGAAGCCATTAATATATGCCAATAATTCCAAATGTCAATATTGAATGTCTTTGTAACTTTAAACTTAATTAATATTATGTTAACAATAAGACCTAACGGTAAAACAACTGCGGCAAAGGGTGTCATCCAGGCTGCTGCAGAAAGTGTCTGCCACCCAACATCTATAGTAGTAAATGCATATCCCGTTGCTGAAGCGGCATAATAATTAGTAACCGGTTCTATTGTCGTTATTAATAGTGAAATAACCAATTTAAGCCCTTGAAATCCAATTCCCAATAATAGTCCGCTTTTGAATGCTTTGAAAAAATTCATTTTAAAAAACAATCCTAAAATAGTAATAATTATCGGAAGAACAGCAATTGCACCAATATCTAGTACTTGTCTTATAATCGATACCAAGTGTTCCATAGTTTTCACCTTTCCTTTCTATAAAGTATATTTAATATTTTTTATCTAAACATTTTCCGCTATTTTAGATAACAATTCTTTACATTTTTTTCTAATCTCGTCCTCACCAATACCTGTAATAAGTGAGGTAACACTTAAAGATGGTACAGGTAATGTCTCACTATACTTGTTAGTTGTAAATACGACGTCCACATCTTGTGCTTTTGTTAGTATTTCACTCATATTACTCTTTTTTATCACTGCATCAATGCCTATCTCATCACAAATATCCTTTATTGCATCTGCCGCAAGAGTAGATGTAGCAATGCCACTACCGCAAGCAACCAAAATCACTACTTGTTTCTTTGCCTTCATCATAACTTCCCTCCTTTTATGTTTATTTAATTTAATATGCATCTCCTCCTTAAAACTCGAATATCTATTTAAGCTGCAGCTACGATTATAAAATGCAAATTCCGTTCCAACCTTCATGGAAGCTTTAGTGGCAGGATATCAATATCTCTGAAATAATGCTTTTTACTTCTTGAGGATTGCGAGATTTTTTCAATTTCTCCGATAAGTTGGGAGTTTTTATTAACTTATAAAAATTATTTAAAATATCTGTCGAATCCTCTTTTAATGCCATCATGAAAACATTTTCTACCTCATTTTCTTCCGACCATATTATTGAATTATTTAATATAGCAATAGCTATAGCCGGCTTTATAACATTTTGGGGATTTCCGTGTGGAATCGCAAATTTCTCTTTTAATAACGTTGGTTCCATGATTTCTCTTTTATATACATCAAGCAAAAATTTTTCTTTCGCAAACCCACCTTTAATTAAAAGTTCCGCAAGGCCGTCTAACACCTCATTTTTATTGCAATAATCAGGTCTGACCATTATAAGCTCCTCATGAATTACTTTAGCAAAAGGGATTTTGATAACATCACCATTTTTTAACATCTGTGAAGGAGATTCCATATAAACAATACTTTTCAACCTTTCTATAGCATTACCATCTATTATTTCTTCCACTGAAATAAAAGGCACTAAATTATCTTTAGGGTCTATGCTTCCAATAACCGCTGATACTGTATATTGTTTTCTAATATTATTCATTTTTGTAGATATATCTTCATCTCCTGCGACTCCCATTGGAATAATTTCAGCTTTTTCTTTAATATTCGGCAGCATTTTTTCGATAAGTCTTTTAATTTTTATAGCCGTACCTTCCCCAGTTATGCACAAAGTAATAATTACTTTTTTATCTCTTGAAGTTTCTGAAGGTACAAATCTTCCAAGTACTATTTTATCTTTATCTATGCTGTTTACGATTTCATTCAAATTAGTGTCCGGCACAATAGCCCGTCTGACAGCTTCCAAAACCATTACTGTATCCACTCTGCCAACGGTTTTGGTGGGAATCCCCGTTTTTTTGGTGATTATTTCTCCAAAGGTGATTAATGAACCCATATCTACAAGAATTAAAACTCCTTTACCTTCATTGATTTTATATACAACTTCGATTGTTCTTTGAAGAGCTGATTCGGGTTTTTCATCCAGCGACATTTCTATACTTACTGCATGATTTACACCTAACAGCCGATTTGCCACTTCTGCCATACCTTGAGCCACTCTACCATGAGAAAGTACTAAAACTCCAACTCTTCCCCGTTTTTCGTCTGACGGACTCGTAATTGTTCGAAGATACATAGCTATAAAACCGATTTCATCCTGTGGTATTTTATATCCTGATAAAAGCTCAATATGTTTGACCATTTCTTTTGCCACATTATATTCCGACTTATATTTCTTCATAACTTTATCAAGATGAGGATTCACAATTGGCTTTCCCTGTTGAATTCGTTCAAAAGTTGCACTTAAATGTATCGCAAGGCAATAAAAAAGATGCTTATCTATTCCCCCAATCCGCTTTTCTGCAATTTTTGTTGCTTTCTCTGTTATATCAACTATATTTTGGCCCACTATCTCGGCTAAATCTTGCTTAGCTAAGGTTGGGTGACTGGTTTCTACTCGTTTTATCAATTGCTGGAATTTTATTTCCAATTCTTCGCCGATTAACTTGTTTATCTCGTCTTGAGTTAAATCTTGTAACTCTAATTCGTGATATCTCTCTTCAATATATCCATAAATTTCTCGAGGTAATGTATAAAGGTCTTCTTTAGGCTCAGGTTCAATATTAGTTTCGCTTTGATTAGGTTTTGTCATTAAATCTTCTTTGATAAAATACTCAACTTCCGGATTACGCTCTTGTATTTTTAATAATCCCTTTTGAACGTGAACAGGTAAATCTGACAAGCCAACCTCAATATATTCTCTTTGACTGCTTATGCAATTCAGAAAACCTCTTGCACAAGCAACTTGAATATCACTTCTGAGTTGTCCTATATTTCCTGGGCAACTATACATTAAAAGAGCTCTTAAAGCTTCTTGGATAATCTTTATTTTGACCCCTATTCTATCTGCTTCTTTATTAAAAAAGGCCTTTATTATATGATATCTTTCATCAAGAGGTCTTACGGACAGAGATGGAAGCTCTATGATCATCGGTATTCTCCTGCGGAAAGTCAAAAGTAAAGATGATTCAATATCCTCTGTAGTTGCTGCTATAATCAAAATATTTGCTGTTCGTTCTGTCTCAGTTTCTCCCATACGACGAAATTTTCCCTTATCCATTAAAAAATAAAGCAGTTCTTGACCTTCCGGAGGCAAACGATGAACCTCATCTAAAAACAATATTCCGCCATCAGCTTTTTCCACTAATCCTTTTTTTAAGACAGCGGCTCCGGTATAAGCTCCCTTTACATGTCCAAAAAGTTGTGATAAAAGAAGCTGCGGATTTTCAGCATAATCTGCACAATTGAAAATAATAAAAGGAGCAGTTTCAGAAATGGCTTTGATTTCAAGTGCATAATCATACATAGCTTCTGCCAGATTACTTTTTCCAACTCCGGTAGGTCCTAAAATCAAAGTATGAAGGCCGTGAGGAGGATATAATATTGCAGCTTTTGCCTGTTGAATCTGAGATTTCAGACTTCCATCAAAACCTATAATTCTACTAAAGGCCAACAATTCAGATGGATATTTTAATGTATTTTTTAGATTAAAATTCGATTTAAGGTTTAAATGTTCTAAGGGCTCATTATGGCTCATCACCAAATTCAAATCAAATATTTTTTCTTTAATCTGTAGGGCTATTTGAGATATTAAATATTTTGATACGTTAAAACCTCGATCTTTAATAATCTTGGTAAGTTGTCGGTTCGATATTTCCGGATTTTTTGAAATTATTTCTCTAATGGCTTCTACTAAATAAGGTTTACGTCGTTCTCTCGAATCTGGGATACTTAATTCATTTCTTAAGGCCGTAACTGCATCTCTTCGAGTATCGAGCATTTCAGCTAAGCGATCATCAGTATAAGGGTTTTTCTTATCTTCAGTTTTAATTATCTGTACTAAACGGTCTTTCATAATTCCACTCCCCATTTCACAATTTATGCAATATTTATACCATAGTCTTAGAAGATTTTGCGGTCAGCTTATTTTCATGATTCTAAGATAATTTAGTTATTAATGTTCAACAGAATATTCCACAATTCCTTCTATTTAATAGCCTATAAAAAGTCTTATTCCTTCTAATGTAAACCTTTGACTAATAATAGATAAAATTTAATAATTTGGTATTATATGTTTGTTATGACCATAAAAAAATATTATATTTTACTCTTATGAAAATTAGTTTTATAAAATGGGATTTATTTTTTAATTAGCATGATAATCCTTATTATAATAAGTATAAATTATAGTAAAATAGCTAAAAAATGCAAAAATATTTAATACTACAGTTAATCCTATTAGTCCTTGAGAAACTATTTGAGGGAAGTCAAATAGTATAGAAAATACAGCCACATAAAAAGAAAAAGTTGCGATCTTGCCAAATTTATTTGCGGAAAGAGGTTGAGACTCCTTCGAATAATACATTAATAGACCACATAAAGCCAGAGATATCTCTTTGACAAATAATATTATAAAAACCTCATAAGGAATTAAATCTACGTGAATAAAACTTATAATTACTCCAAATATCGTAATCTTATCTGCTATAGGATCCAAAATAGTTCCCAGTTTCGTTATCATATTGTACTTTCTGGCAATGTAGCCATCTAAAATATCTGTAAGTCCTATTATAAACAAAATAATCGTTCCGTACAAAATATTATTTTTCATAGGAGAAAAGAATATATAAATAAACAAAGGTACTAAAATTATTCTTATAGTTGTTAATAAGTTAGGAAAATTCATAATATACTCCTTTCCAAAATGATTTTGTCACCCTTAACAAATTCTTTGAATATAATAAAATAGCATATATTTAAAACTATCTTAGGAGGGATCCAATGTTTAGAAAATCAAAATTCATTTATCTTCTATTAGTATTTACAATAATATTAAGTTTTAGTTTAAGCGGATGTAAAAAAGATGAACTAAAAACTGTAAAATTAATAGAAGTTACTCATTCTCTATTTTATACTCCTCAATATATAGCAATAACGGAAAATTTCTTTCAGGAAGAAGGTTTAAAAATTGAGCTTATCAACGGAAAAGGCGCGGATAAATGTATGACTGCCCTTCTCAGCGGAGAAGCCGATATTGCTTTTATGGGGCCGGAAGCTTCAATATATGTCTATAACCAAAGCAAAACTAATAAAGCGATAAATTTTGCTCAGTTAACTCAAAAAGATGGCTCTTTTCTTGTAGGACGAGAAAAAGATGACAATTTTTCCTTTGAAAAATTAAAAGGAAAGTCCCTTATTGGTGGAAGAAAAGGCGGAATGCCTGAAATGGTATTGGAGTACGTATTAAAACAAAACGGTTTAACTCCCGGAACAGATATGGAAGTACGCACAGATATACAATTTGATGTTATGGGAGGAGCCTTTATAGCGGGAGAAGGAGATTACGTTACTTTATTTGAACCTGTGGCTGCCTCCTTAGAAAAAGAAGGAAAGGGATATGTAGTTGCATCTATCGGAAAGGAAGCAGGATATATTCCATATACGTGCTATTCCACCACAAAAAAATATATGGATGAAAATTCTGAAATAGTACAAAAATTTACAAATGCTATATACAAAGGAATGGTATGGGTACAAAACCATTCGGCAGAGGAGATAGCGGATTCATTAAAATCACAATTCCCGGAAACAGAAAGGGATATACTTATTACTTTAATAAATAGATATAAAGATCAGGATACCTGGAAACCTGATTTAGTTTTAACCGAAGAAGGCCTTAACAAACTGATGGATATAATGGAATTGGCGGGCGAATTAGATGAAAGACCTCCTTATAACGAGATAGTAAATACCAATTTTGCAAAAGAGGCCATGGAAAATATTAAAAAATGACATAAGAGAGGCTCTCTCACCTCTCTTATAAAAGTATTAAAATTCTAAGATTGTAGGATAATTTAAAATGATTTAATTGCATCTTTTAAACTGACTGACTTAGTATCCGGCACAACTTGGAAAAATACTTCTATGCCTTTGCTTTCAACTTCCTTTAAAGTATCCATATCTTCATGTCTCACTGCTATATTGGGAATCACAAACTTAGAATCTTTAGTCTTAGCTATGCCCCCAAGATTTAATCTTTTTACAGGGAGTCCTTTGTCTATGGCTTCTTTAGCCCCGGCAATCGACTTAAATAACAGTATTGCCTTATAATCTTCAAAGTTACTTTTATTCCAGTAGTCCACTGCTTCATCGATACTTAAAACTTTAATTGTCATACCCGTATTTGATGTTGACATCGTATATATATCCTTCATAAATGGGTCTTTAGCAGTTGCATCATCAACAACAAATAAAGCATTAGTATTCATCCCCTTAGACCATTTTGTCATTACCTGACCATGAATAAGCCTATCGTCTACCCTTGCCAATACTATTTGCCCCATTAACAATCACTGTCCTTTCCTTTTAAATTATATCTTTTAATTCCGTTTACAGTCGAATCTATAGCTTTTTCTATTAATTTATCCAATTCTTCAGACTCTCTTGATTGAAATATTTCTATAAGCATAAGCATATTAACACCTGTTATTAATTCAATGTTACCATATTTTTTTAACATATACAACGATACATTTGACGGGCTGCCGCCTAAAATATCTACAAGAATTATAATATCCTTATCCGCCTTTTGATTTTCAACAATAATCTCTTCCACTTTGTTGCGCAAATCATCTACACTCTCTCCTAATCTTAACCCCAAAGCAGCAGCATCTTCTTGATCGCCCATAATCATTTCGGCACTTTTCAATAATTCTATACCAAAATTACCATGAGTTATGATTAAAACAAATTTCTTTTTCATACTTTTCCTTCTTTCTATATAGGGTGATTCTAACAACTCCTTATAAGATTTTTATAACCTATAGGGAAATTATGATTTTCTTAGTTTAGAGATTTCCCGTTAAGGGATTTCAACTCTTGACCTCATTTATGATACATGATTTAATAAAATATTTAAAAATTTAAAAACCGGATTGCCTCTCTAAAAAAGAGAGACAATCCTTAAATAATAGTTTAAATATTATAGGATACCTACCCCGGCGAGTACGCCTAAAATTATGGATAGTCCCAAAAGTGCCTGGGTGATCTTTAATCCCTTTTTGTTAAAATACCAATATACTCCTAATACAGTAACTAACGGCAACAGTCCCGGAAGTATTGAATTAAATATATCTTGAAGAACAAATTCTTTCCCCGAAATCGTCCATTTTAATGAACTGCTAACTTTAACATAAGAAGATGCCAATATTCCCATCATAAAAAGACCTAATACAGACAGCCCATCAATAATCTTTCTTATATTCTTTCCGCCGATAATTTCAGTAGCAGCAGAACGGCCCAATTTATAACCAAGTTTAGTAAAATAAAAACCATATATATAAGTCACAGCTACAAACATCAACCAAGGAAATAAGGCACCTAAAGCACTTCCTCCCTTTGCCCAAGGCAAAGCAATAGCTATCAAAATATATTGAACAGTACCTGAATCAATAGCATCTCCGATACCGGCCAAAGGTCCCATAAGACCAACTTTAGTACTATTTATTACATCTCCGCTCACTGCTTCTCCTTTTCCTTCAGCCAATGCTTTAGCTCTTGCCTCTTCCAAAGAAGTCGTTATACCGAGAATAGTGCCTCCACCCCATACAGCCTGTGTATTATAAAATTGTGTATGTCTCATATAGGCTTCCTTTAAATCTTCTTTCTTTTTATACAATTTTCTCAAAATAGGTGTTATTGCCCAAAGTAAAGAAGCCGCTATCATTCTGTCATAAGAATGAGGAATCTCATTTGCATACCACCATCTGAACCAACTCTTTCGCAAATCCTTATCTGTAATTTTTTCAGGAGAGTCTGCTAAAGTAACATCTGTTTTAACTGTATTCTCTTTATCATCCATCTTAACTTTGCCTCCTTCTAATTTGTTTCGGTTTTTTCACCGGTAACTAAGATATACAAATATGCTACTATTGTACCAATAATAGCAAATGTTACTGTATTAATTTTAAGAGGTTGTAACATAACGGATACAAAATATGCTAAAAGAAAGAATACAAGGTATTTTTTCTTTCCTATTACTTGTAATATAAGTGCAATACCTAATGCGGCAAGTCCTCCTCCTATTACATCAAGTATATGGAATATTCTTCCTCCGGAGAGAGTAGCCGTAAACTTCGCAATTACTGGTGTTCCATAATATAAAGCTATAAACATTGCTGGTGTAAATAATGCAAAACTAATAATTGTCGGTAAAATTATGATTGAAAAGTTTAAGCCTTTGTCGTTTAATTGAGCTGCATATTTATCCGTTAATCTTGTGATAAACGTGTTAAGGAAAAATCTAAATTGGTAAAGATAACTGCCCAAAAGTCCTACAGGCACTGCTACAGCTATTGCTTCCGTAGGTTTTAAGCCTCCCAATATGGCAACGGGCACTGCTATTGCAGTTGCCACTGCCGGTTCACTTGGCATAGCTCCTCCCGGAGCGATCATTCCCATATAAATTAACTGTATTGAAGCAGTAGCAATCATAGCTGTAGGAACATCTCCCATAACAAGCCCTACAACCAATCCTGTCATCAAAGGACTAAATCTTAGGTTTAAGGTTGCATAGCCAAGAGCACGTGATTCAACCAAAGCAACCCAAAGCGCAATTATTAATGCTTGAGCCACAGTAATACTATGTTCCATTTTTATTTCCTCCTTTTTAATAATATAACTATATTAAATTTTCTTTGCCTACCCTCCTTTCCGATCAAATTTTAAAACTTTATTAATTAAAATATTTTAACCCAATAAAGCATTATAACGTTTTCATAAGAATGTCATAAATTTCATACCAACTATTCCCATTTGGTATGAAAAATAATTCCTCCCTTATCAATTCTGTTATATGTGTGGGCTCCAAAGAAGTCTCTCTGGGCCTGAATGAAATTTGCAGGAAGATTTCCTTCGATCATGCTGAAAAAATAATCTAAAGCAGAATTATGAACGAGGGTGGGTATATAAAAATTCCTTGCAATATTAGTTATATATTTTATAGAATCTAATCTTGTCATAAGAAATTCCAGAACTCTCTTATTGTTCAAAAGGTTTACATTTTCCTTATCTTCGTCAATAACAGCCCTCATAAAATCAAGCATTTTTGACCTTATAATACAGCCACCCTTCCATATTTTTAATACTTCAGAAATATCAATATCAAAATTATTAACTTTAGACCCTTCAGACATAACCCAAAGCCCTTGAGAAAATAATATCAGATTTGAAAAAAGCAATGAATTTTCTAAATCTCCTATGATTTTATCTTTATCGTACAAATCCTTAGGATAATCCTTCGCTACCTTTTTTGAAAGGTTTAGCCTCTCTTCCTTAAAATATGAAAGAACTCTTCCTTCTAAAGCTGCATTTAAAGAAACCGCTGGTATTCCCATATCTATAGAAGTTTGAACAGTCCATTTACCGGTTCCCTTTTGACCTGCCTTATCTAAAATTAATTCCACTGTAGGTTTTCCGGTTTCTTCATCTTTATGTCTCATGATTTTATAAGATATTTCCATGAGAAATGAATTGAGTTCACCCTCATTCCATTTTTCAAATATATCTCCTATTTCATCGGCTGAAAGCTTTAATACCTTCCCCAATATATCATAAGTTTCGGACATAGCCTGCATAATTCCGTATTCTATACCGTTATGAATCATCTTTACAAAGTGTCCTGCCGAATCATTTCCTATATAGGTACAGCATGGTCCGGATTCTGTTTCTGCCGCAATCTTAATCAGTATGTCCTTAACTAAATCGTAAGCTTTCTTCGAACCCCCGGGCATTAAGGAAGGTCCATTAAGGGCACCTTCCTCTCCCCCGGAAATTCCTATTCCAAGATAAAGTATTTTCTTTTCATTTAATTCGTTAATCCTTCTTGTAGTATCACGGTAGTATGTGTTTCCTCCATCCATAATAAGATCTCCCTCATCAAGATAAGGAATAAGTTTTTCAATCACACTGTCCACTGGTTTTCCTGCTTTAACCATTAGCAAGATTTTTCTTGGTTTTTTCAAAGATTCAACAAAAGATTTAATATCGTAATAACCCGTAATATCCTGTTTCCCTACTTCATTTTCTATAAAATCCTTTGTTTTCTGAGAAGTCATATTGAATACCGCTACACTAAAACCCTTGTTTCCAATATTTAAAGAAAGATTTCGTCCCATTACTCCTAATCCAATTAACCCAATATCTTTCATTCATTTCTCCCCCTACCGTTAAATTCCTACACTATTTTAATAATTCTTTATTAACAACGTTATTAGGATTCTCGTTCTTTGCAATTTTCTCTGCATCATCTACAACCTTATCCCCCATGCCTTTTAAACATTCATAAGTATAAGCTGATGTATGAGGAGTTATCACCACATTTTTATAAGCAAATAACGGATGAGTTTCATCTATAGGTTCTCCTTCAACTACGTCTAACCCTAAGCCGCCTATTATTCCTTCATCTAATGCTTTTATCAAGCTCTTTTCGTCTATAAGTCCTCCTCTTGCTGCATTTACGATAAATACGCCTTTTTTCATCAAAGCAAAACTCTTTTCGGACATCATATGGTAACTATTTTCATTTAAAAGAGCATTTAAGGAAATTATGTCTGAGTTCTTAAGAAGTTCTTCTAAGGATACCGATTGAGCCCCTCTTTTTTCTATTTCCTCCCGAGTAAGATATGGATCATAAGCTATTAATTTTGCGTTAAACCCGTTCTTTAATATTTCTCCTACTCTGCTTCCGATATTTCCGAAACCTATAACTCCAACTGTTTTATCTTTTATTTCATAACCCATAAATTTTGCTCTTTCAGCCCATTTCCCCTCTTTTGCCTTTTCTGAAGCAAGGGCTGTCTGCCTTATAACGGTCATCAATAAAGCAACAGCGTTCTCTGCTACCGATTCTCTTTCCACAACAGCATCCACTTTTGTAACAAATGTACCTTTTTTAGTGGCGGCTTCTATATCTATGTTGTTATATCCAATACCGTGACGGGCAATCAAAAGAGTTTTATCCTTATAATCAAAGAATTCTTTATTATATAAAGGCGTAACACTTGCTATTATAATTGAATAACCCATAAGTTTCTGAGCTAATTCCTTTCCTCCCATATCTTTGGAAAGATCAAATCTGTCTACCTCTCCTAATTTTTTTAATCTTTCCATATGCTCCGGAAAAATCCTCCCAAAGCTGCTTGAGTTAACGATTGCAATTTTTACAGCCATCTTTATATCTCCTTTCTCTTTGATCTATTTTTTTGATTCTATTTATTAAAAATAATTGTATAAACCCTTGCAAAAAAAACTTTCATATGATAATATTTTTATAAAAAGAATTTCTTTTTCTATATTATATAATATAGAAAAATTTTTTTCAACACTTTTTTTATTTAAATTTTTTTGATTTCTAGAGGCTTTTTGATATGGCAATTCTATTGTTATATAATATTATTAAACATTAAATTGTTAAATATTAATCGAAAAAGGTGATATTATGAATTCTACGCCAAAGGCATTTCTTCAAATTAAATCGCAATATAGTAATTTTAATCCTACAGAGAAAAAAATTGCAGATTATATTCTTAATAATCCTCAAGAGTTGATTTACTCAACTATAAGCCAAATAGGAGATAAACTCAAATTAGCGGATTCGACCATATTTCGTTTTTGTAAAAAAATTGATTTTAAGGGATTTCATGATCTTAAAATATCATTAGCTACAGACGTGGTTAAGGAAACAAAAAATTACGGTACTACACAAATTCTCGATAACGATGATGAAGCTATTATTATCAATAAAGTATTTGAAGCCACTATATCGGTCCTAAATGATTCATTACAGTCTATTGACCCGAAACTCATAGAACAGGCAGTAAATATTCTCTTAAATGCAAATCAGATTGTATGCTATGGTAATGGAGGCTCAGGTGTTGCAGCGATGGATGCTCATCATAAGCTTTTACGAATCGGAATGAACGTTTCATCTTATACCGATTATCATATGCAGCTTATGTCTGCTGCTCAGCTTACGGAAAATGATGCGGTTATAGCAATTTCCCATTCCGGCTCTAATATAAACATAATGAATGCGTTAGATGTGGCTAAGAAAAACGGTACAAAAACCATCGGAATAACTTCATTTTCAAAATCACCTATTAGTAAGAAAGTAGATGTTCCTCTTAATGTCGTTTCCCATGAAACGGAATATCAATTTGAAGCTTTTGCTTCCATGGTTGCCCATCTTACTATAATAAACGTTTTATATATTAATTTAATATTAAAAAGAAAAGAACTTTCCAATATTGCTCTTCAAAAGATGAGGAATGCGATTTCTTATACAAAGATATAAGAAAAGCTTCTATCGAAGCATTATTAAGGTAGCTTTTCTTGAATTCATTTACGAAAAGTTTTTTATCAATATTTATAAGTAAGAACTTTCCTATTCGTTATAAGAATAGGAGTTATATAAAAATTTATTTTTAAATATTGAAATAATAAGGAGGGTACAATATGAAAAAGTATGAAATTTTAAGTAAAATTGAAGAAGTAGGCATTACAGCTGTTGTAAGGGCCAAAAATAGCGAAGAAGCCAAAAAAATTGCTTTAGCATGTATGGATGGCGGAATAAATTCAATAGAAATTACATTTACAGTTCCGGGGGCATATAAGGTTATCGAATCATTAACGGAAGAATTCGGAGATAAATTGTTAGTGGGAGCCGGTACAGTTTTAGATGGTGAAACTGCAAGAATAGCCATATTGGTCGGGGCAAAATATATAGTCAGCCCAGCCTTTGATGAAGGAACAGCTAAACTCTGCAACAGATATCAGATACCTTATATAGCAGGCTGCATGACCGTTGTTGAAATGATAAAGGCAATGGAATCGGGAGCCGATATAATAAAAGTCTTCCCCGGCAGTGCAGTAGGACCTTCTTTCATATCGGCAATTAAGGGACCCCTTCCTCAAGCATTATTGATGCCGACAGGCGGAGTTAATTTAGATAATGTAGGAGAATGGATCAAAAATGGTTGCATAGCAGTAGGAGTAGGCGGAAATCTTACTAAAGGTTCAAAGGAAGACATAACCAGAACTGCTAAAGAATTTGTTAAAAAAGTAAAAGAAGCAAGAAATAATAAATAAAAAATTGGAGAGATAAAATTATCTCTCTAATTTTTTATTTATTCACCCTTGGTATAAAACCAACCTTTTTATAAACCTTTTTCAATGTCCTGTTTGCTAATCTTTCTGCTTTTTCGGCTCCTTCTGAATATATGCCTTCGAGAAAATCCTTATTCTTCCGGTATTCTTCATACCTTTCCTGAATTGGTCTTAAAACTTCTACTATTGCTTCAGCCAAATCATCCTTAAATTTCCCGTATCCTTTTCCAATATATCGGTTCTCAATGTCTTTTATACTTTCTCCCGAAAATACGGAATAAATATCAATCAAATTCTTAATCCCAAGTTGTTCATCTCTATATACTACTTCCCCATAAGAATCCGTAACCGCCCTTTTTATTTTTCTTCTCACCGAATTCGGATCATCTAATAATTCAATGTATGCATTTTCATCTTTGTCAGATTTGGACATTTTAACCTCCGGATTCTGCAGACTCATAATTCTCGAGCCTATCTTCGGGATAAAAACTTCCGGTATCTTAAAAGTATCACTGTATCGATTATTAAATCTTATAGCTAAATCCCTTGCCAATTCTAAATGTTGTTTTTGATCCTCTCCCACCGGAACTAAATCCGTCTGATAAAGAAGTATATCGGCTGCCATGAGAACAGGATAATTAAATAAGGCTGCATTTACGTCGGCTCCCGGCTTTTGGGATTTCTCCTTGAATTGAGTCATTCTATTTAGCTGTCCCATATAGGATATGGAATCTAAAATCCATGTCAATTCACAATGGGCACTTACATGGGATTGAATAAATATGATACTTTTTTTCGGATCTAACCCACATGCCAAATATAAGGCTAATACATCCAATGTATTCTTTCTTAAATTTTGAGGTTCCTGGGGAACAGTAATAGCGTGAAGATCAACTATGCAAAAAATACTATTATATTCTTCCTGAAGAGGAATCCAATTCTTAATAGCACCTAAATAATTTGCAATTGTTAATTTTCCCGAAGGCTGAACGCCACTGAAAACAATTTTTTTCTCATCCATTATATAACCTCCAATGGTAATAATTAAAAAAGCCCTTCATCTCTTCATATAAAGAGACGAAAGGCAACTTCGCGGTACCACTCAATTTGGTTAAAAACCCACTTAAATCTTTAACGGCGATAAACCGTAAAATCCTACTCGATTTTCGGATTTTAACTCTCAAGCCCATTCAATATGAAAGTATCGTCAAGTTTTCACTATCCCCGACTCTCTAAAGACCTTTTTCATATTTACTATTCTTGATCTCAGCTTTTATATTTACTTGTTATATTTATTATACACAAATATTTAAAAATATAAAACAATTATTTTAAAAAATGATATAATTATTTTGGTGATATTATGTGTTATGTATACAC
>NZ_FMIF01000018.1:0-25237 GCF_900095615.1 Sporanaerobacter sp. PP17-6a
ATTATTATATAAGGTGTATAGAGAATTGTACTATATATGCAGAAAAGTTTGAAAATTTGAAAGAAAATATTAAATATATTAAAATGTTAAGGGTATTAATAAAATCAGAACTTATATAATGAGGTGTAGAAGTGAAAGATTATCAAAAGATAATTCTTGTAATTATATTAATATTAATATGCATTTTAATCGGGAAAGGACGTAGCAATTCCGAAAAAAATGAAAAGATGTCTTATACATATACAAAGAAAAAAGATTATTTTTTTCAACCCCAAACTAATTGGGCATCATATAAAGATAAAATAAAAGTGAAGGGAATTTATATTACAGGGAATACAGCCGGATTTAAAGAGAAATTTAATAAACTAATAAAATTTATTAATGAGACGGAAGTAAATGCGGTAGTTATTGATGTCAAAGATGATACGGGAGAATTGACTTTTGATTTGGACATAAAACTTGCTCAGGAGGTTGGGGCATGTGAAAATATAAAAGTAAAAGATTTGAATGAATTTATGGATATATTGAGAAAAAATAATATTTATCCTATTGCCAGAATAGTTACATTTAAAGATAGACTAATGGCTTTGAAAAGACCTGATTTATCCATAAAATCTAAAAATGGAAAGGTATGGTTGGATAATAAAGGCGATGCTTGGCTTAATCCCTATAATAAAGAGTCTTGGGAATATCCTGTTGAAATTGCAGAAAAGGTTGCATTAATGGGATTTAAAGAGGTTCAGTTTGATTACGTGAGATTTCCTTCGGATGGAAATGTTAAAAATATCGATTATGGCAAAGGAACAGAGGGTAGAAATATGGCGCAGGTTATAGGAGAATTTCTTCAATATGCCAGACAAAGATTAGAACCTCTCGGAGTGTATGTATCTGCAGACATATTTGGACTGGTAACGACATCTTCGGGAGATATGGGATTAGGACAAAGTTTAGAAATTTTAGCAAATAGCGTAGACATATTATGTCCCATGGTTTATCCTTCCCATTATTATTTAGGAACCTATGGAATTAAGTATCCCAATTCTCAGCCTTACGCCATTGTAAATAGGAGTCTGGAGACTGCACAGAACAGAATAAAAAATATGAAAAGTGAAAGAAAGAGTATTATTAGGCCCTGGCTTCAAGATTTTTCCGCTCCTTGGCTGAAAAAAGAATATGGAACAAATTATAGGACCTATGGCCCAGACGAAATTAATAAACAGAAAAAAGCCTGTTACGATAATAATATAGAGGAATGGATTTTTTGGAACGCATCAAATAATTATACTAAAAGTGCTTACTTAAGAGAAAATAATTAAATGCTTGTTACAATTAAGAAAATCGTTTTAATCATCATATATTAACGAATTAAGTATGAATTAAAGAAATAATATCTTTTACGGATAATCGAAAGAGTGATACAATAAGTAGTGCATATAAATATATAATCCACTAAATATAGTAGAATAGAGGTGCATAAATGGAATTATCAAAAAACGCTATCAGAGTATTAGAAAGAAGATATTTGTTAAAAGATGAAAACGGAAATTTAATGGAGACTCCTCATGAGATGTTTAGGAGAGTTGCAGATTTTGTTGCTTCGGCTGATAAGTTATATGATGGCGAGGAAATAGAAAAAATAAGGGATGAGTTTTATGAGGTAATGAGCAGTCTTAAATTCATACCTAATTCTCCTACTCTTATGAATGCAGGCAAAGAATTGGGGCAGCTTTCCGCTTGCTTTGTTCTTCCGGTAGAAGATTCCATGGAGGGAATATTTAGTTCTATAAAAAATGCCGCATTGATACATAAAAGCGGAGGAGGAACCGGATTCAGTTTTTCGAGATTAAGAGCGAAAGGCTCGACAGTCAGATCTACAGGAGGAGTAGCCTCAGGACCTGTAAGCTTTATGAAAGTCTTTAATGCTGCTACAGAGGCGGTAAAACAGGGAGGCACCAGAAGAGGTGCAAACATGGGAATATTAAGGGTAGATCATCCTGATATCATGGAATTTATTCAATGTAAAAGTGATACGAGAGAAATAACCAATTTTAATATAAGTGTAGGAATTACTGAAAAATTTATGAGAGCAGTAGAAAAGGGAGAGGATTATGATCTTATAGATCCTCATACTCGTAAATCTGTAAAGAAGTTAAACGCAAGAGAAGTATTTAAATATATAGTTTCAATGGCTTGGAGTACAGGAGAACCGGGGATAATATTTTTAGATAGGATAAATGAATCTAATCCTGTTCGTAAACTTGGGGAAATAGAAAGCACAAATCCATGCGGAGAACAACCTCTTCTTCCATTTGAATCATGTAACCTTGGATCTATTAATTTGGCTGCAATGATAAAAAAAGTTGGAGACAATTATGAAATTGACTATGAAAAACTTGGAGAAACAGTAGATATTGCAGTACATTTTTTAGATAATGTGATAGATATGAATAAATATCCTTTGACAGAAATAGATGAAATGACGAAGAAAACGAGAAAGATAGGCTTGGGGATAATGGGTTTTGCAGATTTGTTGTTTTATTTGAATGTACCTTATAATTCTCAAAAGGCCGTAGATCTTGCAGACAAATTAATGAAATATATTGATGAAAAATCTAAAAAGAAATCAATGGAATTAGCAGAAAAAAGAGGAACATTTCCTGCTTATGACTTAAGTATATATAAAGATAAAAATATTAAAATGAGAAATGCTACAACGACTACAATTGCTCCTACAGGAACAATAAGCATCATAGCTGGTGTCAGCAGTGGTATTGAACCATTGTTTGCCATATCCTTTGTAAGAAATGTTATGGATAAAGATAAACTTTTGGAGGTTCATCCTTATTTCAAACAGATAGCAAAAGAAAGAGGATTCTATTCTGAAGAACTCATGAAAAAAATTGCGGAAGAAGGTTCTTTAGCACATATTTCCGAGATACCGGAAGATGTTAAAAAAGTATTTGTGACGGCTCATGATATATCACCTTTTTGGCATATTAAGATGCAGGCGGCATTTCAAAAGCACGTTGACAATGCGGTTTCTAAAACGGTAAACTTTAAGAATGATGCAACTGAAAAAGACGTTGAGGAAGTTTATAACCTTGCCTATAAATTAGGCTGTAAAGGGGTAACCATATATAGAGACGGAAGCAGAGATAATCAGGTATTAACTACAGGTAATAGTATTTCATCTAATAATATTAAACCCAGAATGAGGCCTGAAACTACTCAGGGAATGACGGAAAAAGTTAGGGTTGGTTGCGGAAATCTTTATATAACGGTTAATTATGATAAAAATGGCATATGTGAGGTGTTTACTAATGTCGGAAGGGCAGGAGGCTGTCCCAGCCAAAGCGAAGCTACCAGCAGATTGGTTTCCATTGCCTTAAGATCGGGAATAGACCCGAAAGAAATAATTGAACAGCTTAAGGGAATAAGATGCCATTCTACTTTGAGACAGAAAGCCATGAATAATAATATAAAAGTTTTGTCTTGCCCCGATGCCATAGGAAAGGCTCTCGAAAGGACGTTAAACGCATGTGGGAAGACTAAAGGTTCTGACACTGATAATATAAAAGAATCAAAAGAAGAAAAGCCGTCTAATGAAAATAAGAAGTTTATTTGCCCTGAATGTGGAAGTAAAATCGCCCATGAAAGCGGATGTGTAATTTGTATGAATTGCGGATACTCCAAATGTAATTAAAAAGGAAGGAAATCAATGGATTATGAAGGAATAGTATACAGACCTCCCAGTGAAGCTTATAGTTTAATAATACAAGTTACTATAGGATGTTCTCATAATAAATGTACATTTTGTTCGATGTACAAAGATAAAAAGTTTAGAATAAGAAAATTGGAAGATGTATTGGAAGATCTGAAAGAGTCAAGAAAATATTATAGAAAAGTTGAAAAAATATTTTTAGCCGATGGAGATGCTCTTATAGCTAAAAGAGAATACCTTGTTGAATTATTAAATGCTATAAGGATAATATTTCCCGAATGTAAGAGAGTTTCAATATATGGTTCTCCTAACTCCATTCTTATAAAAAAGGATGAAGAATTAAGAGAATTTCATAGCTTAGGGCTTGATATGGTATATATGGGAGTAGAAACGGGGAGTGATATGATACTCGAGAAGATTAAAAAAGGAGTTAATTCTCGGGAATTAATTGAAGCGGGGAGAAAAATAGTTAAATCCGATATAAAGCTTTCAGTAACTCTCATATCTGGAATAGGCGGAAAAGAATATTCTGTTGAGCATGCTATCGAATCTGCAAAAGTAATAAATGAAATTCAGCCCAACTATATAGGACTTTTAACTTTGTTGGTAGAAGATGGGACTGAGTTATATGAAGATGTAAATAAGGGTAAATTTATATTGTTAAAACCTAAAGAAGTACTTCATGAAAATAGGATCTTTGTAGAAAATCTTTATGTAAATAATTGCATATTTAGAAGCAATCATGCTTCAAATTATGTTTCCCTAAGAGGGACCCTCATGAAAGATAAAGAGGATATTATTGCACAGATAGATGAGGGATTGAAACAAGAAAATTTAGAAGATGAAGAGATATTCAGAAGTTTATAAAATAAAAGACATGAAATTAATATTAATTTCATGTCTTTTATTTTATAAACTTACAGGTATCTGAAGGCGTATAAACATTTTTCTATTGTTTTTTGATTTGTTTGGAATTTCATAAACTACTTCGCAAATATAGTCTCCGGTTACAGTAAGATTTTTTGATTTAATTAAATCATATAGGGTATTTAATGCAGGAAGTTCCTCTTCAAATGAATTGCAAAAATATGTAGCATAATTTCCTGCAGGAATATTTTTTGTCTTTAAATTAATATTCTGTGATGTTGGTAAAAATATAAAGAGTTCGTTGGAAAAAAATTGCTTATTTATAAAATAATTTTTATCCATAATGGATCCAACCCTATTGAAATAAGCTAAAGGAATTTTTGCTTTTGCTAAATGTATTTTGAATTCTCTCAAATAGTATTCGTATTCGTCTACTGTCATTTCATAAATATTTTTGGATATGGAATATGTATAAATCCTACGTTGATTAAATTTAAGAATTTCAAGCTCATTTTTATTTTTATTCTGCACATATGTATCAATAGATTCTTTAAATTGCTGGATAAGGCTAATCTTCCTGTCGATTTCATCTTTATATTCCGTCAATATAAGTTTCTGACTGCAAATTTCTTTATATAATAAATCAATATTGCTGCTATTTAATAGTGAATCAATTTTGTCGAGGGAAAAATCAAAGTTTTTTAAAAATTGTATTATATCTATAAGTGCAGATTGTTCGATAGAATAATATCGATAATTTGTTTCAGGGTCAACATATTCAGGTTTTAATAAACCGATTTCATCATAGTGTCGTAAAGTTCCGACAGAGATATGATTAAGATGGGCAAGCTCACCTATTTTTAATAATTTGGAAAACATTTATAATCCTCCTTGACTCTCCAGTTACCAGAGACATTATAATAAAATTGTAAATAATCTTTTGTGAATATTATATCAAATGAGGAGGAAAATTGGTATGGGAAAAGAAAAAATACGGGTAATACAGTATGGATGCGGTAAAATGGCTAAAGTAATCATAAGATACTTATATGATCACGGAGCTGAAGTTGTAGGGGCAATCGGCAGAAGTAATGCCGGACAGGATATTGGTGATTTTGCAAATCTTGGATTTAAAACGGGAGTTATAATTTCAGACAATGCTGATGAAGTCTTTGAATCTTGTGATGCGGATATTGCGGTTGTCACAATTTCCAGTTATATGAAAGATATATTCCAATTTTTTGAAAAATGTGCCGAACATGGCGTAAATGTTGTGACAACATGCGAAGAAGCAATATATCCATGGAATACATCTCCTTCGGAAACAAATCGTCTTGACCGATTAGCTAAGGAAAACAATATAACAATTACAGGAACAGGCATGCAGGATATATATTGGATTAATCTTCCCTGTCTTGTTGCTGCCGGAGTAAATAAAATTAAAAAAATTGAAGGAGCTGTAAGTTATAATGTTGAAGATTATGGCTTGGCTCTGGCAGAAGCCCATGGTGTCGGATATGATCTGGCTAAATTTGAAAAAGAAATTACCCGTGCAGAAAGTCTGCCTTCTTACATGTGGAATGCAGGGGAAGCAATTTGTTCAAAGATGAACTGGACAATTAAATCCATTTCTCAAAAAAGTGTTCCTTTTACCCTTGATGAAGATATTTATTCTGAAACATTAGGGAAAACAATTCCTGCCGGATATGCTATCGGAATGTCTTCAGTTTCAACTATTCATACTCATCAGGGAGTTGATTTGGAACTTCAATGTATTGGGAAAGTATATCGTAAATCCGATGGAGATATGTGCGATTGGAAGATTATAGGGGAACCTAATGTGGTATTTTCGGTGGAAAAACCGGATACAGTTGCTCATACTTGTGCAACTATTGTTAATAGAATTCCAACAATAATTAATGCAAAACCGGGATATGTAACAGCCGAGAAAATTGATAATTTACAGTATTTAACTTATCCAATGCATACCTATCTTTAACAGGGTTGTTTATTAAACGGATGTTTGAAATAATACGAAAAAAGTTTGGTGTACCGTAAAATTTAAATAATAACACTATTTCGGGAGGTAGAACACATAGAAAATATGTACTATCTCCCTTATTTTTAGTTTAGACAAATTATATTTAATATTTTTAAAAGAATGATTCATTTGATAATAATTTTTTGGTATAATAATCATTGATTATGTAAAAAGGAGTTTTTATTATGTCAAAAAAAATAATAGTTATAGGAGGAGGAGCTTCGGGAATGATTGCAGCTATTGCTGCCAAAAGAAAGGGAGCATTAGTTACAATACTTGAAAGAAACCCCAGAGTCGGTAAAAAGATACTTGCGACGGGAAACGGAAGATGTAATTATACTAATATGGATATAGATATTAAAAATTATCATGGAGAGAATCCTGAATTTGCAAGATATATTTTGTCTCAGTTTGGCGCAGATAAAACTATAGATTTTTTTGAAAAATTAGGCATAACTCCTACAGTGGAAGAGGGGGGAAAAGTATTTCCTATGTCTCTTCAAAGTTCCAGTGTGTTAGATGTTTTAAGAATGGAATTGGAGGAGTTGAAAGTAGAGACAATATGCGATTTTTATGTAAAAAGTGTTAAAAAAATTGAAAACGGGTTTATAGTCAGATCGGAAAAGGGAACAAGTCTCAGAACTGATAAAATAATATTGGCTACAGGAGGAAAATCTATGCCTTCGTCAGGTTCGGATGGCAATGGATATGAACTAAGCAGATCCTTGGGACATAAAATCACAAATATATTTCCGGGCTTGGTACAATTAAAGACAGAGGAAAGATTATTAAAAGAGGCAGACGGAGTCAAGATTATAGGTAACATTAAACTTGCCAATCATGGATGTATACTTAGAGAAGAAAGAGGAGATATACTTTTTACCAATTATGGTATATCAGGTCCTCCTGTTCTACAGATATCGAGAGAAGCTTTGGAACTGATTAATATGGGGCAAAATCCGGTTGTTATTATTTCGATTATTAATGATAGGACAAAAGAGGAATTAAGAGAATACCTGAAAAAAAGATTTAATTACAAGCCCAAAAGAACAATGGAAGAAAGCCTTATTGGACTTATAAATAAGAGGCTTATAGGAATAATACTTAAAAAAACCGAAATTGATAGAAGAAAGTCATCGGAAAATATTACCAGAGTGGAATTGGAGAAGATAGTTAATATTCTTACGAATTGGGAAATGAAAATTATAGGAAGCAAATCTTTCCCAAGCTGTCAGATAACGGCTGGAGGAGTCTCTACAGATGAAATAAACTCGAAAACTTTAGAGTCGAAGATAGTCAAAGGGCTGTATTTTTCGGGAGAATTGATAGATATTGATGGAGATTGTGGGGGCTTTAACCTTCAATGGGCTTGGGCTTCAGGATATATTGCCGGCGAAAATGCAGCCTTAGATTAAGGAGGGAAAAATGTTTAAAATATTAGCTTTAGATTTAGATGGAACGCTTCTTAACCCCGAACATAAAATATCCGAAAAGAATAAAAAAATTATACATGAATTAAATGAAGAGGGAGCAAGAATTATATTAGCTTCAGGAAGAGAACCTAATTCTATATTACCGTTTAATCATGAGTTGGGGATAAAGGATTTTGTTATAGGATTTAATGGAGGAATTATTTCAGACTGGACAGGAGAAAATATAATTTATGAGAAAAAACTTGATTCTAAAATAGCAGAAAATATAATAAAAAATTGTCAAGAAGGGGATATCTGTACCTTTGTATTCATCAAAAATAAGATATATGTGGACAGTAAAAAGAAAGAGGGATATAACATTTTTGACTCATATACTGCATCAGGACTTAATAAAGTAGATAACATATATAAATTTATAGATGATAATAATTATTGGGACAGAATAGGGAAGCTGCTTTTATGTGATGATAATAAAGTATTGGCATCATTTAAAGATAAAATGGAAAAAATATTTGGCTCAAAGCTATCATTTGGATTTTCTCTTCCTTATTTTTTAGAAATTTGGAATCCTGAAGTAAGCAAAGGGAAGGCTATACAAGTAATAAGCGAAAAGCTTAATATAGACAGAAAAGATATAATGGCAATCGGTGACGGAGAAAATGATATTTCTATGATTAAGTTTGCCGGTCTTGGAGTGGCTATGGGTAATGCATTGGAATCAGTAAAGAAAGAGGCTGATTATATAACTCTTTCCAATAGAGAAGATGGAGTGGAATATGTAATTAAAAAATACTGGAGAGGCGAATAGCCTCTTGATTTTTTAACCCTGTTTTAAATTGTTAAATTTCAATCAATAAATTGAATTTTATTTACTTATAGAGGTTTTTGAAAAAAATTTTTATTGAATTTATTATATATATCGTATAATTAAATAGTGAAAAAATAAACATAACTTGACAACATAAAAAATTGTTGATATTTTATAAGTAAATTATGAAAATAATTTAATATATTGAAAAAAAATTCAAGGATGGTTGGTATGAGTAAAAATAATTATGACATTAGACTTATGGTTAAATGTGCACAGATGTATTATGACGAAGGATTAAATCAAGGAGAAATAGCAGAAAAATTGCAAATTTCTAAATCTTCTATTTCAAGAATATTATCATCCGCAAAGGACAAGGATATAGTGAAAATTTCTGTAGTTAATCCTATTAAAAATCAGTATATTAATTTGGAAAAACAGATGGAAAAAAAGTTTAAATTGAAAGAAGTAATCATAGTTGACAGTATGACTAATGAGCCGGAAGAAATAAAGAGAGAGCTGGCAAAGGCGGCAGCAGAATATTTAAAACGGGTAATTAAAGATGACCAAATAATAGGAGTGACTTGGGGAACAACTTTAAGTAAGATTCCTGAATATGTAAAAAATGATAGGAGAAATAAAGTTACATTTATTCCATTGGTTGGGGGAGTTGGTGAAACCAATATAGAAATTCATTCAAACAGCATAGCTCTTGAACTCTCTAAAAAGTTCAAGGGAGAAAGTAGAATGTTGTATGCTCCTTCCATAGTTGATAATGAAAACAGAAAGGAAATCTTTATTCATGATAAAAATATACAGGCATTCTTTGAATTAATGAAAAAAGCGGATATTGCTTTAATGGGAATAGGTTTTCCTCTATTAAATACCTCTACATTGATCGAAAGTGGGTATTTTACATTAGATGATATTGAAGATTTAGAAAGGCAAGGAGCTACTGCCGATATTTGTTCCATGTTTATTGATAAATACGGAAGCGGAGATAAATTTGAACTGAATAAAAGAATTATAGGAATCAGCTTAGAATCATTAAAAAAAGTCCCTTTGAAGATAGGAGTGGCAGGATATATAGAGAAGAAAAAGGCAATTTTGGCTTCCATAATAGGAGGATATGTAGATGTTTTAATTATCGACAGTAAAACGGCGGAAGCAGTTCTTGATTTATCATATACATTTTAATAGGGGTGAAATAATGAGTGATTTAACAAAGATTATAATATTTATATTTTCTATGTGGATATTGCAGGGAATTCTTTCTTATTTTCAGATAAGAAATTTTAAAAAAGTAGTGGGAGCTATGAAAAAAGAAGGAAAATTACTAATCGGCCAACAAAAAGGAAGAATATCTCAAGGAATAATTGTTATATTAGCTGTGGATAAAGACAATAAAGTGGTAAATGCTCAGGAGATGAGGGGAATAACCGTATTTGACAGATTTAAATTAAAAGAAGAATTTATAAATAAATCCATTGACGAAATAAAAAAAGAATTGCCTTCTTTAAAAGATAAAAAGACGGCTATGGCATTGAAAAAAGCGTTTGATTAAATATAAAAAGTTTATTAATTATAGACGAAAGGAGGGTAGATTTTAATTATTGATTTAAAAATAAAGGGGGAATATGTAAATGAAAACTCTTGCAAAGATAGCTGAAGGATTTATATCTTTATTTCAGGCAGGCGGAGAAAATCTTGTTGGGTTAATAACAGGAATACTTCCGACTCTTATTGTATTGATAACATTCGTAAATGCGTTGATAAAAATCATAGGGGAGGATAAGGTTCAAAGAGTTGCTCAAAGGGCTACAAAGAATGTATTTTCAAGGTATATTATACTTCCGTTTATATCCGTGTTCTTTTTAACCAATCCCATGTGTTATACTTTCGGGAAATTTCTAAAGGAAAAGTATAAACCAGCTTTTTATGATGCGGCAGTATCTTTTGTACATCCTATAACAGGGTTGTTTCCTCATGCTAACTCTGCGGAATTGTTCGTCTATCTGGGAATAGCGCAGGGAATACAGAAATTAGGCTATTCCCAAGGAGATCTTGCTATAAGGTATTTCGTAGTAGGACTCATTGTTATATTTATTCGCGGAATTACTACTGAGTTTATTACTAACAAGATGTTGAGCAAAAAACAGGTATAAATAGGAGGGGAGATATTATGGAATATAAAAGCGTAAAAATAGAGAAAGGTCCAGGGGGCTGGGGAGGTCCTTTAATTATTTCTCCAAAACCTGGAAAGGACAAGATAGTATCTGTTACTGGCGGGGGAATTTCCGATGTGGCACAAAGAATAGCGGATTTAACCGGAGGGGTAACGGTAGATGGGTTTAAAACGTCTGTGCCTGACGAAGAAATTGCAGTGGTTGTTATAGATTGCGGAGGTACTGCAAGATGTGGTGTATATCCGAAAAAAAATATCATGACGGTTAATTTAGTGCCAGTGGGGCAATCGGGACCTTTAGCTAAATATATAAGAGAAGATGTTTATGTATCGGGGGTAGGATTAAAGAATATAGTTTTAACGGAAGAATTGGAGGAAGAAACTCGTGAACACAATAATCAGGGTGGTACTGATACTGTGGCTATAGAAAAAAAGGTATACGCAAAAAAAGGAAATATAATTGAAAGAATAGGAAAAGGGACAGGAAAAGTAGTCGGAATATTTTATTCAGCGGGGAAAGAATCGATAGATTCTGTAATTAAAAATATACTTCCCTTTATGGCTTTTGTTTCTATGCTTGTTGGGATCATATTGAAAAGCGGTATAGGAGATATTATTGCTAAATTTGTAGCTCCCTTCTCCGGAAGCTTAGGCGGATTATTAGTTATATCCCTTATAGCAGCAATTCCCATACTTTCTCCATTGCTTGGTCCTGGAGCTGTTATAGCACAAATAGTAGGGGTACTTGTAGGTGTGGAAATAGGTAAAGGCAATATACCTCCCCAATATGCACTTCCTGCGTTATTTGCTATAGATCCCCAGGTAGGTTGTGATTTTATCCCAGTAGGGCTTAGCTTAGGTGATGCAGAACCGGAAACAGTGGAAATAGGTGTTCCAGCTATATTATTTTCCAGACTGATTACTGGACCTATATCGGTAATTATTGCTTATTTATTCAGCATCGGACTATATAAATAGAATAGGAGGATTTTTATGAAATACTCGGTAACAGTGGTAGGAATGGGGGAAATGGTAAAAGATCTTATTGAAGAAAATATGCTAATACTGTTTAACGAAAATGCTCCGGATGAATTGGCTGAAATTTCAGTTCTTCATACTATAGATAAGATGAAAGCAGATGTAGAAATTGGAGATACAATTGTAATCGGCGATAAGAAATTCACAGTTACCGCTGTTGGCGATGAGGCTAATAGGACTTTAAAAGAATTAGGCCATTGTACTTTTAAATTTAAAAATTTCAACGAAAAGGAATTGCCCGGAGTAATAATATTAGAAGGCAAGCATAATATAGAAGATATAAAGATAGGAGATATCATCTCCATATATTAGATGTATATCTCCTCAAAATAATAATTAATTCTATACCATTATAACAAAAAATAGATATATAGATATAAAAAAAGCCATAATTTCCTTATAAATTTTCTGTTAAATTGGTTTTGAAAAAGCCCTTTTATATCTGTTAGTCGGAAGAACAAAAGTTGACTATATTATATTTTAACTATATAATCATCTTGAAATAAAATTAATAGTATGAAATTTTTTTCAATAATATGCTGAGAAATGGAGGAGTAAAAATGTTGGGACTGAACACAAGATTGGCTAAGTTAGAAGAAGAAGGCAAACAAATAAAGGTTGGACTGGTAGGAGCAGGACAGATGGGAAAAGGGATGGTCAGCCAAACTATGTTGATGAAAGGTATGATTCCTTCTCTTGTAGTAGACATAAATTTGGATAACGCAGTGGAAGCTTATACATTAGCTGGCATTAGAAAAGAAGATATAATTATAGCAAATACCCTTGAACAAGTAAATAGGAGTATAGAAGAGGGGAAATATGTAGTTGCTCAGGATTTTGAGTTTGCCGCAAGGGCAAACCTTATAGATGCGGTAGTAGATGCTACAGGAGTTCCTGATATCGGTGCTAAATTGGCGATGGATTCTATATTCAACAAAAAACATATCGTAATGCTCAATGTGGAAGCGGATGTGGTCATAGGACCGATACTTAACAAATTTGCTCAAAATGCAGGAGTGGTATATACAGGAACGGCGGGAGACGAACCGGGAGTTGTGAAGGAATTGTATGATTTTGCTGACGCAGCAGGGTTTGATGTCATTGCTATAGGAAAAGGCAAAAATAATCCGGTAAATTTGGAGTCAAATCCAGATAGTGTTTATGAACAAGCCTTAAAATCAGGTGTAAGTCCTAAGATGTTGACATCTTTTAAAGACGGAACTAAAACCATGGTGGAATTGACATGCATGGCTAATGCTACAGGATTCATACCCGATATAAGAGGAGCTCATGCACCATCGGCTACCGTAAATGAGCTGACAGGTATTTTTAGATTAAAAAGTGAGGGCGGCATTTTAAATCAATACAGAATTGTAGATTACGTTAATGGAATTGCTCCGGGAGTATTTATAATAATAACGAGTAAACTTCCTCAGGTTCATCGTGAAATGCAATATTTAAGTATGGGACCTGGGCCAAATTATGTTCTTTATCGTCCATATCATCTTACAAGTCTTGAAACTCCATTAACCGTTGCAAAAGCTGTCTTAGATCATCAACCAACAATTATACCTATGGGTAAACCTATAGCGGAAACTATCACTATAGCTAAAAAGGATTTGAAGGCAGGAGAAAAATTTGACGGGTTAGGAGGATATACGGCTTACGGAAGTGTTGATACTTATGAAAATGCTAGAAAGGATAATTTGGTACCCTTCGGCTTGATAAATAAGAATGCTGTTGCTAAAAGGGACATAAAAAAAGGCGAAGCTATATCCTATGACATGGTCAAACTGGATACTACAACTTTGATATATAAACTAAGGCAGATACAGGAAGATCTTATAGGATAGAAAATTTATTAACGGAAATATATAAAAATGAGAATTGGAATAGGCCATTCTCATTTTTATATATAATGAGGTAGATTTTGTTTGGTACTTTGGTATGCATTGTAATTGATAATGGAATGATTCGTAAGGAAAAGGTTTTTTATGTAATAGAAATCTCTCCAAGGTTGAAAATACTTGATTGAAATCGGTTTTCGAAAGCTGGCATAATGTTTGCAAGTTTAATGATAAGCGAGGATGAAAAAATGAAAGAAAGATTGAAAAGAATAATACAAGGGGAGAATAAAAAAAATCCTTATACAGATTTTCAATTATCTGAGATTCTTCAATTAAGTAGAGAAGCGATAACAAATTTGAGAAATGAGATGAATATTCCAAATTCAAGAGAAAGAAGAAAGAATAATCTTTTAGGTTTAGTGGAAAATATCTTGAACAAAGACAGCAATATTTCTGAAAGAGATTTAACTAAAATAGTAAATGAAAGAGGATTTAATATTTCGAGATATACTATTAGAGAATGTAAGAAAGCAATAAAAGAGGACAAAAAAAACTCAACTAAAAATATTAACAAAACTTATAAAAAGGGAATCTCAGAAAATGAGAATGATGTAATATATCAATCATTTAAAAATATTATCGGTTCAACGGGAAGTCTAAAACCTCATATACAATTGGCTCAGGCCGCAATGCTTTATCCTCCTCGAGGACTTCATACATTGATATTGGGAGAAACAGGAGTAGGAAAAAGTGAATTGGCCGCAGCTATGTATGAATTTGCAAAGGATATAAAAGTGATTGATGAGGATAGACCTTTTGTTATATTCAATTGTGCAGATTATGCGGATAATCCTCAGCTTCTTATGTCTCAACTTTTTGGATACGTAAAGGGAGCATTTACGGGAGCAGAGGAAGATAAAGAAGGATTGGTTGAAAAAGCAGAAAAAAGTATATTATTTTTGGACGAGGTGCATAGGTTACCGGCAGAAGGTCAGGAATTGCTGTTTTATCTTATAGATAAAGGTAAATTCAGAAGGCTTGGGGAAACAGATAATGAAAGAGAAGTACAATTGACTATAATTGCGGCTACTACTGAAAACCCGGATTCTGCTTTATTAGCTACTTTTAAGAGAAGAATTCCAATGGTTATAGAACTTCCTTCATTAAAGGAAAGACCTTTTGATGAAAGATTGGAACTTATAAAGGAATTTTTCAGAAAAGAGGCCAACAGAACTCAGAGTTCCCTTATAAAGGTTTCAAAGGAGGCATTAAATGCTTTGCTTTTATATGATTGTCCGGGGAACATAGGACAATTGAGAAGTGATATACAAGTATCCTGCGCGCGAAGTTTTTTGGATTATGTAGTTAAACGGAAGGATGTTATGGAAATTACTGCTGATGAGCTTCCTCTAAGCGCAAAGAAAGGGCTTTTAACAATAAGAAAAAGTAGATTGAAAAATATGAACCTAATTAAAGGTTCAAGTATATTAATACATAGTGATAACGAGCCTGTCCAGATGTCTCCCTATGAAAATTTGTATATTCTTCCTAATGAAATTTATGGATATATAGAATCCCGATATAATGAATTGAACCATCAGAATATGAATCAGGAAGCTATAAATCATATTATTGGAGCAGAAATGGAAGAAAAATTGGAGATTCTCATGAACAGAGTAAAGAGAAACACAAGGCCTCTCAGCAGAATGGATCTGGCAAAGGTTGTAGGAGATGACATAATTGAAATAGTTGAAAATATAGTTCAAATAGCTGATATAAAGTTAGGAATTAATCCGGATAATTTGTTTTATGTTTTAGCAATCCATCTGGCAACAACTATTGACAGGGTAAAACAAGGAAAAAAAATTAAAAACCCTCAACTTAGTAAGATAAAAAGAGACTATAAAGAAGAATTTCAAATTGCTTGGGAAATGGTGAAGACTATTGAAAAGAATTTTAATGTAAAGTTATCTGAGGACGAGGCAGGATTTATAACTATGTATTTAAGAATGACAAGGGAAGAAGAAAACAGAACTGAAGGAAGAGTAGGAGTGGTGGTCATATCTCATGGGAATATTGCTAATGGAATGGCAGATGTTGCTAATAAATTATTAGGAGTAAATCATGCAAAAGCTGTGGAAATGTCTTTGGATGAAAGTCCTGAACCAGTATTGGAAAGAGCTACTGAAGTAGTGAAAGAGTGTGATGAAGGAAAAGGAGTTTTACTGTTGGTAGATATGGGTTCTTTAGTTACATTTGGAGAAATCATAACTAAGAATACTGAAATAAGAACCAGAAGTATTTCGAGAACGGATGTTGTTATGGTTATAGAAGCTGTAAGAAGGTCTATACTTCCAAATGCGGATTTGGATGAAATTGCTGATACTTTAATTGAAGAACCCAAATATACAGGAAGGTTGTTTCAGACGAATAAGAAAAGTGATAGCAAGTCTAAAACTATTATAACAATATGCATAACCGGTCATGGCTCGGCTCAAAAAATAAAGGAATTAATAGAAAATTTAGCTCAAAGATATGATGAAGATATTAATATAATTTCTATAGGTGCAATGAATGAAGATATTGATGATACTATTAGAAGTATTCAAAAAACCAGAGAAGTAGTAGCTATAATTGGTACAGTAGATCCTAAATTTGGAGGGATACCATATATACCTTTAGAAGACGTTATAATGGGGAATATTGAAAGCAGACTAAAAGAGGTATTGGATAGAAACATTGAAAATATAGAAATTAAAAATATAATGAGTCCACAAAATATACTAATTAACATGAAAACAAAAAGTAAAAAAGAAACTGTAATTAAACTTGTTGATCTTTTATATAAGGATAATAAAGTGAATGAAAATTTTTTAAATTCCGTATTGGCGAGAGAGGAAATAGGACCTACATTTTTGAATGAAAAGGTAGTTATCCCTCATGGAGATTCAGTCAATGTGATAAAACCTTCTATTAGTATTGGAATACTGAAAGATGAGATTGAATGGGATGGAAAAAAAGTTAAGATTGTTGTATTGCTTGGATTTGATGAAAATTGTATTGATATGGTGAGAGAGATTAGTGAATTTTTTAAAGATGAAAATAATTATAACAAATTAATAGAGGCAAGAAATGTAGATGAAGTTATGCAGCTATTTGGGAGGTAATTTAATGAAACAATCTTCGGAATTTTTAAGAGAAGAATTAATTTTTACAAACATTAAAGTAAAAAACAAAGATGAAGCTATAAGGAAAATGGCTGAATCTTTATATAAAAAAGGATTTGTGAAGGAAAGCTATATAAATGCTGTACTTGAGAGAGAAAAGATATTTCCTACAGGACTTCCTACGGAAGGAGTGGGAGTAGCTATACCCCATACAGATGCGATACATGTAAACAGGGGAATTATGTCCATCGGGATTCTACAAAACCCTATAAGCTTTAAGATCATGGGAAATCCGGAGAATAATGTAGATGTGAGTATTATATTTATGATGGCATTGGAAGAACCAGAAAGCCAAATTGAAATGCTTCAAAAACTTATGAAATTACTTCAGGACAAAGATTTACTACTTAAAGTGAAACAATTGCAGAATCCTAAGGAAATAAAAAAAGTTTTTTCAGATTTATTGTAAGTACTTTATTTCGGATTTTTGATAAAAGACAAATATTAGGGGGCGAGGGTATGAAAAAAATAGTAATTGCATGTGGAACAGGTATTTGCACTTCGACAATGGCTGCTGATAAACTTAGAAAGGAATTGAAAGAGAGAAAAAAAGACAGTAATGTTACTATAAATCAATGTAAAGTTGCAGAATTAGTATCAAAAGCCGCAGATTATGATTTAATAATTTCTACTACTCAAGTACCAAGCAAAATAACTACTCCTGTTGTTTCTGGGCTTCCTTTTTTAACTGGAGTGGGAATAAGCAAAGTAGTAGATGAAGTAATAGAAAAATTGAATTTATAAAAATTATAAATAAGGAGGGGGACAAATGGCAATATTGGATTACATTGTTGATTTGGGGGCACAGGTAATGATGCCTATTATCATTATTATTTTTGCTCTTATATTAGGTGCTAAACCTGGAAAGGCAATCAGAGCTGGACTAACAGTAGGGGTTGGCTTTATAGGCCTTAATCTTGTAATCGGCTTATTGGGAGACAATTTGGGAACAGCTTCTCAGATAATGGTTGAAAGATTGGGACTGAATCTTACGGTAATAGACGTAGGCTGGCCTGCGGCAGCAGCCATAGCATTTGCTTCAAGGGTAGGGGCATTAATTATACCCTTAGGATTATTAGTCAACATTATAATGCTTATAACTAATACTACTCAGACCTTAAACATTGATATTTGGAATTATTGGCATTTCGCATTTACAGGAGCTTTGGTAGCAGCAGTGACGGGAAGTACTGCTTGGGGATTGGTGGCCGCTGCCCTTGATATGATAATTATAATGGTTATAGCGGATTTAACTGCACCAGGAGTGGAAAAACATTTAGGGCTTAAGGGGGTTTCTTTACCTCATGGATTTACAGGGGCTTACGTACCTATAGCAATTGTCATTAATAAAATATTGGATATGATTCCCGGGGTAAATAAGATTGACATAGATGCTGAAAAACTTCAGAATCGTCTTGGGGTATTTGGCGAACCTATATTAATCGGAACTGTAATCGGATTAGGAATTGGTATTGCGGCAGGATATAATTTAAAACAAATATTAAATCTGGGAATTATAATGGGAGCAGTTCTTGTATTGATACCTAAAATGGCCGCTATGCTTATGGAAGGGCTTCTTCCTGTATCCGAGGCGGCACAGGAATTTATTCAAAATAAGTTTAAAAACAGAACGAGACTATATATTGGTCTTGATTCGGCAGTAGGTATAGGAAATCCAGCAACGTTGTCGGTTGCTTTATTGTTGGTACCTATTACTGTTTTATTAGCTGCAATTATTCCGGGAAACAAAGTAATCCCTTTTGCAGATTTAGCAGTAATTCCATTTTCATTAGTACTGGTGACTCCAATAACTAAAGGCAATGTATTTAGAAATTTAATTATAGGGCTGCTGATAGTATCATGCGGATTGCTGATTGCTACTAATCTTGCACCGCTTCATACTCAATTGGCAATAAATGCAAACTTCAAAATGCCTGAAGGAAAGGCTATGATTTCGAGTATTTGTGATGGAGCAAATCCCTTGGCTTGGTTATTTACAAGAGTTATGGAACATAAGTTTATAGGTGCGGTGATTATGACAGTTATTTCATTAGGAATGGCAATATTTAATGGAATGAGAATAAGAAGACAAAAAGCAATAAATTAATAGGTAATATTTAAAATTAAATTTATAAGTTAGTATATTTAAGACTTATAAATTTTAAGGAGGAATGACTATATTGCTATTAGAAGACTTAAGAAGAGAAATTATAGATATTGGTATTCAGTTAAAGGAATATAAACTTATAACTTTAACTGGAGGAAATGTAAGCGGAAGAGATTCTAAAACTGAATTAATAGCAATAACTCCCAGCGGAATGGAATATGACAAATTGAAACCTGAAGATATTGTGATAGTGAATATCGATGGAAAAATAGTTGATGGATTAAAAAAGCCCAGTTCCGATTTGATGACTCATCTTCAGATATATAGGAAAAGAAAGGATATCAATGGAATAATTCATACTCATTCCGCTTATGCCAGTTGTTTTGCAATGCTAAACGAAAATGTTCCGGTGATATCTACTACAATGGCTAATGAAGTTGGGGGAGAAGTTCCGGTTGCAAAGTATGCCCTGGTAGCTTCAGAAAAAATGGGAGAAAATATATTGAAGGTGTTAGGAAATCAGAAAGCGGTTTTACTTCAGAATCATGGAGTATTTGCTTTTGGGAAAAATCCTCATCACGCGTTAGTTGCTGCAGTGATGTTTGAAGATTCGGCCAAAGTATATTATTTGGCACGTACCATTGGAAGGCCTGTGCCAATGCCAGAAAAAGAGGTTAAGATAGCCAATGACTATTTTCAGAATGTTTATGGACAGAGGTAATGAAATCTAAAATATATTGTTGAGTCCAGTAATTTATTACTGGACTACCTTTCGTTAGAGATATATAACATTATTGATATATAGTAGATAATTTTTATATATTAATAAAATACTTTAGTCAGATTATAAAGGTTATTTATAATAAAAAAATTTATTGTTGATGAATCAACAAAAATATTTTTAATAAAACAGGAGGAATATATATGACTTATATTGACAAAGAGACAATATTGGAAATGTATAAGAGAATGAACCAAGCAAGGGCTTTTGAGGAAAAAGTAAGTTACTTTTTTGCAAGAGGGATGGTTCATGGGACAACTCATCTTTCCGTTGGAGAAGAGGCATCAAGTGTTGCAGCTTGTATGGCATTAAATAAGGATGATTTAATTACGTCAACTCATAGAGGACATAGTCAGGTTATCGGGAAAGGAATAGATTTAAATAAAATGATGGCTGAACTTTTGGGAAAATATACAGGATATTGCAAAGGTAAAGGCGGTTCCATGCATATAGCAGATGTAGAAGCAGGAAATTTGGGAGCAAACGGAGTGGTCGGAGGCGGACACGGAATAGCTGTAGGTGCAGCGTTGACTCAGCAGATGAAAAAGACTGGAAAGATTGTCCTGTGTTTCTTTGGGGATGGAGCTTCCAATGAAGGAAGTTTTCATGAATCGCTGAATTTGGCATCTGTATGGAAATTGCCTGTGATTTTCTATTGTGAGAATAACTTATATGGTATGTCCGTACCGGTAAAGAATTCCATGAATATTAAGGATATAGCAATAAGGGCAAAGGCTTATGGAATTCCTGGATATGTAGTAGATGGGAACAATGCAATAGATGTTTATAATTTGATAAAGGAAGTATCTGAGTATGTAAGAAGTGGAAAAGGGCCTGTGCTGGTTGAAAGTAAAACTTACAGATGGCTGGGACATTCAAAGTCCGATGCTCAAGTGTACAGAACAAAGGAAGAAGTAGAGGAATGGAAAAAGAAATGCCCCATTAAGAGATTAAGAAAATATATATTGGAAAACAATATAGCAAAAGAAGAAGAGTTGAATGATATAGAAAAAACGGCTAAGGATCAGATAGAAGAGGCTGTGGAATTTGCAAACAACAGCCCCAATCCACCGATTGAAACTGTGACTGAAGACGTGTATGCATAGGAGGGAGAAGTCAATGGAACAGATGAAAGAAATGACTTATAAGGATGCAGTTAAGATGGCAATGTGTGAAGAAATGAGAAGAGATGAAAATGTATTTTTGATGGGGGAAGACGTAGGATTATATGGGGGAGCTTTTGGAGTATCTGTGGGAATGTTTGAAGAGTTCGGGAAAGATAGGGTAAGAGATACACCCATATCGGAAGCAGCCATAGTTGGAACTGCTGCCGGAGCGGCAGTTACCGGGATGAGGCCTATTGTAGAAATAATGTTTATGGATTTTACCACTATTGCTATGGATTCCTTAGTCAACCAGGCAGCTAAAATGCACTATATGTTTGGAGGGAAGGCAAAAGTTCCAATGGTTTTGAGATGTCCGGGAGGGTCGGGAACAGGAGCGGCGGCCCAACATTCTCAAAGTTTGGAAGCGTGGTTTTGCCATGTACCTGGGCTTAAAGTAGTGGTACCGGGGACTCCGAAAGATGCAAAAGGGCTTTTAAAAGCAGCAATAAGGGATAATAATCCCGTGGTATTTGTCGAACAAAAGACATTGTATAAGGTTAAAGGTCTCGTTCCCGAAGATGAGGACTTTATAATCCCATTAGGGGAAGGGGAAATTAAACATGAAGGAAAAGATGTAACAATAGTGAGTTACGGGAGGATGCTTCCGAGAGTGATAAAGGTTGCTGAGGAGATGGAGAAGGAAGGAGTAAGTATAGAAGTAGTAGATCCGAGAACATTAGTTCCTTTAGATAAGGAAATGATAATAAATTCTGTTAAAAAGACGGGAAAATTGATATTAGTAAATGAAGCAGCTAAAACAGGAGGGTATTTAGGAGAAATAGCTTCTGTTGTAACGGAAAGCGAAGCCTTTGATTATTTGGATTCGCCTATAATCAGACTTGCGGGTTTGGACGTGCCAATACCATATAATCCAGAATTGGAGAAGGCAGTAGTACCGAGTGAAGAACAGATAAAATCTGCAGTAAACAAGACATTGAATAGATAGGAGGCGAAAGTATGGATATGCAGAAGGAATTCTTAGATATTCCGGGGAAAGTAAGAGCGACTCCTGCCGCAAGAAGAATTGCAAAAGAGATGGGAATAGATTTGTTTAAAATTAAGGGGACTGGTCCTAAAGGCAGAATACAGGAAAAAGATATTGTGAATTTTAAACGGGATTCATTAAAAGTTACTCCCCTTGCACGAAGGATTGCGGAAAGTGAAGGAATAAATTTGGCCGATATTAAAGGAAGCGGCTCGGAAGGTAAAATAATGAAGGAAGATTTACTAAAGGTCAAAAAAGAAAAAGACATGAAACAAAAGCCTGTGGAAAATTTAAAAAAAGAAATTGAGGTAATTCCTATGTCAAATATGAGAAAGATAATCGGAGAGAGGATGTCTCAAAGCTTTTTTTCGGCTCCTACCTTTACTTTGAACACTGAAGTTGACATGACTAAGGTAAAAAAATTGAGAGGGGAAATAAAAGAGGATATAATGGAAAAAACTAGGAAGAAAGTCACTATTACGGATATAATCCTTACTGCGACAGCTAAAGCTTTAAAAAATCACCCGATGATAAATGCAAGTTTATCGGAAGACGGACAAGGTATTATCATTCATGATTATGTAAATCTGGCAGTAGCGGTGGGAATGGAAAAAGGACTTCTTACTCCGGTAATAAAAGATGCGGATAAAAAAAGTTTAACTGAAATGGTCATTGCTGAAAAGGATGTCACTGAAAGAACAATGAATATGAAATTGTCTCCTGATGAATTACAGGGAAGTACATTTACGGTAAGTAATCTGGGAATGTATGGAATTACTCATTTTAATCCTATTATCAATCCTCCTAACAGTGCAATATTGGGAGTAAATGCCATAGTAGACAGAATAGTGCCTGTGGGTGGTCAGCCGGTAATAAGATCCATAATGACATTAAGCTTAACGGTAGATCATAGGATTATAGACGGATTAATCGGAGCTAAATTTTTAAAGGAATTAAAATATCTGTTGGAAAATCCGTTATTGATTTTGGTTTAAAATTGATGTATTAATTGTAATGCAAAAAGGGAGGGTTTTATATTGGCAACGGAAATAATAATGCCCAAAGCAGGTATGGATATGCAGGAAGGGCAGATAATCAAATGGCATAAGAAAGAAGGGGATTATGTAGAAAAAGGCGATGTTCTCCTTGAGATAATGACGGATAAGGTAAACATGGAAGTAGAGGCTGAAACTTCCGGTTACTTACTTAAGATATTAAAAAATAAAGGAGAGGTAGTTCCCGTTATAGCAACCATAGGGTATATTGGAGAAAAAGACGAGGACATATCTCAAATTGTAGGATTTCAATCTTTATCTAAAGGGAAAAAATCGGAAGCCATTTCATCAGATAATAATATGTATGACGTAATAATAATAGGAGGAGGTCCGGCTGGATATGTATCGGCTATTAAATCGGCTCAGATGGGGGGAAAGGTAGCCTTAATAGAAAAGGATATTTTAGGGGGAACTTGTTTAAACAGAGGATGCATTCCTGCCAAAACATATCTTAAAAATGCTGAAATAATTCACGAAATAGAAAAAGCAAAAAAAAGAGGAATAATTATCTCAAATCCTGAAGTTAATATTGATATGGAAAGAACCGTGGAATTAAAGAATCAAGTGGTTAAGACTCTTACGACGGGAGTTCAGGGACTCTTAAAGAGTAACGGAGTGGATATATATAATGGAATAGGAAGATTAACAAAAGAGAAAAAAGTATATATAAATGGTAACAAACTAATTGAAGGAAAGAAGATCATATTGGCAGGAGGTTCCAAAGCTGCCAGAATAGATATTCCCGGGATAGGAAGTAAATTAGTCCTTACCAGTGATGAAATACTTAATTTAAAGGAAGTTCCTAAAGAACTGGTTATTATAGGCGGAGGAGCAGTGGGAGTAGAATTAGGAGCGGTATTTAATTCTTTTGGAAGCAAGGTGACCATAATAGAGGTGATGGATAGGATAGTATCCAACATGGATGATGACATATCCACGCTTTTGGAGGATTCATTAATAAAAAAAGGAGTTAAAATTTTAACCTCAGTTAGACTTCAAAGAATAACAGAAAAGAATGAGAAATTGGTCATTGAAGTTGATAAAGGAGAAAGTATGACAGCGGATAAAGTACTTCTTTCCATAGGGAGAATTCCTGATTTAGAAGGAGCTGGAGATATTAAATTTGAAATGGAAAAAGGAAGGATTAAGGTTAATGATTATATGGAAACCAACGTAGAAGGAATATATGCTCCGGGAGATATAAACGGCAAGAGAATGCTTGCTCATGCAGCATTCAAAATGGGAGAAGTTGCGGCTGTAAATGCTATGGGCGGGAGAGAAAAAATAAATTTGAATTGTGTACCCAGTTGTATATATACTATTCCAGAGGCTGCATCCGTAGGTCTTACTGAAGAAGAAGCAAAGAAAAGTTATAGTATTTCTGTAGGAAAGTTTCCTTTTGCCGCCAATGGAAGGGCATTATCCTCAGGAGAAACCTCGGGATTTGTAAAAGTGATAGTTGATAAAAAGTATGGGGAAATATTGGGAGTCCACATAATAGGACCTTCAGCATCGGAAATAATAAATGAAGCATCATCACTTATGGCTATGGAAATAACCGCATATGAAGCGTCGGAGATTGTTCACGGTCATCCTACATTTTCAGAAGCTTTACAAGAAGCATGTGCTGACAGTTTAGGAAGAGCTATACATCTTCCTAAAAGAAAATGATTTTTAAATTTTTTAATCCTTGACAATATATCATCTTTGCGGTATCATGGTTAAAATGGAATTTAATATTTAAAAGCTGTGAAGAGGAGAGTATTAAAGGCTGATTAGCATACAGAGAAGATAGTCATAAGGTGAAAGACTGCTCTAAACCCTTTAAGAAGATCACCTCGGAGCTGTTTGCCTGAATAAGAGTAAGGCAGTACGCCTAAAGCGTTATTTGAAATGAGTGATAAGGTTTCATACCTTATAAAGTGGGTGGTACCACGGAAATTTCGTCCCTAAGTTTTAAAACTTAGGGACTTTTA
>NZ_FMIF01000039.1:0-59928 GCF_900095615.1 Sporanaerobacter sp. PP17-6a
GAATCGAAAGCAGGAATATAATAAATCTGCTGGTGTAGCTCAATTGGTATAAGCAGAGAACCCAAATCGTGTATTTCGATTTGGAGTGAATCGCTTAGTGGAACAGTTAAAATAAGCAGTATTGTAGTTTTAAGGCAGAAATTTAATAAACTTGCTGGTGTAGCTCAATTGGTATAAGCAGAGAACCCAAATCGTGTATTTCGATTTGGTGTGAATCGCTTAGTGGATGAGCTGATATAACCAGTGTGTAAATTGAAAGCAGTAATTTAATAAATCTGCTGGTGTAGCTCAATTGGTAGAGCAACTGACTTGTAATCAGTAGGTTGGGGGTTCAAGTCCTCTCACCAGCTCCAGGAGGGGTTCCCGAGTTGGCCAAAGGGGACGGACTGTAAATCCGTTAGCTGAGCTTTCACTGGTTCGAATCCAGTCCCCTCCACCACAAAAAAAATAATATATGCGCGGGAGTGGCTCAGTGGTAGAGCATCGCCTTGCCAAGGCGAGGGTCGCGAGTTCGAATCTCGTCTTCCGCTCCATGAAATTATTTTTAGCTATGCGGGTGTAGCTCAGTGGTAGAGCCCCAGCCTTCCAAGCTGGTTGCGAGGGTCCGATTCCCTTCACCCGCTCCAGGAGATATATATGGCGGCATAGCCAAGAGGCAAGGCAGAGGTCTGCAAAACCTTTATCCCCAGTTCAAATCTGGGTGCCGCCTCCAGAGGAGTAGCTATAGCTCAACTGGATAGAGTGCTTGACTACGAATCAAGAGGTTTGGGGTTCGAGTCCCCATAGCTACATTAAATACAGTAAATAAGCGGATTTAAGCAGAATTGCATATAAGAAAACTTATACGCAGGTATAGTGATTATTTAAAGAAATTTAGGTAATCACTATACCTGTTTTTTTGTTTAAGGATGTGAAATTGATGAAGAAACCTAAAAAAATAGAAATGGTGTGATCGCTGCCTCCATTCACTAAAGAAGGGAGGTGGTGCGGTATGAATACATATGAATCCATATCTTTAATGATTATGTTTTCTATGTTTGTAATATCGCTAATCTCCTTAATTGTTGGCTTAACAGCCAACAAAAAGGGAAAAAAAATAAATCACCCTGCCAGTCACAGGGTGATTTGTAAGATCTAATCATCTGGTGGCAATCGCATTATTGCGACGCCGATTACCTTATTACTATTATACCATAAACAAGTAAAAAGTAAACATATGTATTAAATTTTATTATATTTATAAATTGCAAGTTTAATTTTCAAAGTGTTTATGGAAAATAGTTATAAATTATTGTAACTATTTTTTAACCAATAAAATGATAAATTTGATATACTATAATAAATATTAAGAAGTTGAAAATAAGGGGGAGTCCAATGAAGAAATTTATAATTTTCTTAATTTTCGCATTATGCATATTTACGGGAATATTTTTTTTATATAAATATGTACCTAATGCTGAAATAGTATCTTATAGTTATGATGAACCTACACTTATAATAGAAGATGACGTTATAACAGATAATGATGATTCCCTATTGATTGAAGATAATAACATATTTTTATCATACGACACAATAAAGAAGTTTATAGATCCAAATATATTTTATGATGAAAATGAAGGGACAATTGTAATAACTACTATTAATAAAGTAATTAAAGCTAAAATAAATGAAGATAAAGCATCAGTAAACGAAAGAGAAGTTCAACTAAAAAATTCTATTATAAAAGTTAATAATATATTATATATTCCTATAGAATTGTTTCCGGAGGATTATAAAACTGATATAAGATATATAAAAGAAAGAAATACTGTGATTATTGATTTTAAAGACAGACAATACCCTATAGGAGAAGTTTATACCGTAAATGGAACTGTGAGAACAGGGCCTTCCATTAAGTCACATTTACTTTTAGGAAAGGTGGAAGAAGGAAGTAAATTACTCATATTCGAAGAATATGATAAATGGTACAAGATAAGAACCGAAGAGGGAATAGTCGGGTTTATCGAAAAAAGATATGTAAAGAAGGATTTGGCTCAAAAAAAGGGAGAAGAGGTTTCTGATGGAGCGGTTTCAGAAAAAATCAATATTACATGGGATTATATAGGGGACTATGGAGGAAATATTGATAAAATTCTTCCTGTTCACGGGTTAGATATTATTTGTCCTACTTTTTTTTCCATAACAGATAAAGATGGAACAATTAAAGATAAAGGAAATCAACAGTATGTTTCTAAATATCAATCTTTAGGATATAAAGTATGGGGATTAGTATCCAATAGTTTTGATCCGGATGTGACAGGGGAAGTTCTCAAGAATACATCTTCGAGAGAGCAGCTCATAAATAAACTTTTAGAGATCTATATTAATTATGGGTTAGATGGAATAAATATTGACTTTGAAAATGTATACCTAAGGGATAAAGAGCTTCTTACCCAATTTGTAAGAGAGCTGACTCCCATATTCAAGGAACATAATATGGTAGTTTCCATAGATGTAACACCGATATCCTCCAGTGAAAACTGGTCGAAGTTTTATGATAGAGTAGAATTGGCAAGGATTGTTGATTATATAGTAATTATGACTTATGATCAATATTGGGCGGCAAGTCCTAATGCAGGTTCGGTAGCTCAGTATACATGGGTAGAGGAAAGTATTAAAAATATAATTAATGAGGTACCTAATAATAAGCTGATACTTGGAATACCTTATTATACAAGATTATGGAAAACCGATTCCGATGGGAAATTAAGCTCTGTAACATTATCCATGGATGCTCAGGATAAATTTGTTGCCGATAATAATATGATTAAACGTTGGGATAAGGAAAGCGGACAATTTTATGGGGAAGTTGATAAAGAAGGAGAAAATTATAAGATATGGCTTGAAGACGAAAATTCTATTAAATTAAAAACGTCTCTTGTAAACAAGTATGATTTAGCGGGAGTTGCTTCCTGGAGGAAAGGATACGAAAAAGAAGAAATATGGGAAACCATAAGTAATAACATAAGATTAAACTAATATTTTAATCTTTTTTCCTATTTTAATTTCATTCTTTGTTACTATGGAATTATACCCAATGATGTTTACTCCGCAGCTTTTAGCTCTTTTTACATTTTCTCCGAACTTTTTATCCATCAGATAATTTGGTGTAAAGATAGATATATTTTCCATTTGTATTAAAAAGAAGATAAAGCCTTCAAGGCCCTCTTTTTTTGCTTTTATCATTTCTTCAACGTGTTTTGCTCCTCTTTCCGTAGGAGCATCGGGAAACAGCGCCAATTTATCTTTTTCGAGAGTCACTCCCTTTATTTCAATAAATCCTTTTTTCTTTCCTCTTTCATAATATAAATCAAATCTTGATTTGTCAAAGACGACTTCCCTTCGAATATAAGTTATATCTTTAAATTCGTCTATTTTTCCGCTCTTTATAGCTTCATATACTACTTTATTGGGGGCTTGGGAGTCGATGTTTATGAGAGTATTTTCTTTAAAAGCCGATATAATCGAAAATTTAGTTTTTCTGTTAGCGTTATTTGACTTTTCAAGATATACTTTTGTTCCGTAGACGAGGATTTCTTTACATCTTCCTGTATTTTTCACATGGACTCTTTCTACATTATTATCAATTAGTACTTCAGCAATAAATCTGTTGGGACGATTTAAAAATATTCCCTCGATAACATCATTATATTTCAAAATATTCCTCCTAAAAATTAAATTAATATTTGGATTTCAGCGATGAGGAATAAAATATTCATTCCTCATTGCCGTTCAATTTATCCGTAAATATTCTATTAGACTTTAAATCTTGATACAATATTCACCAATGTGTCAATACTATTTTTTGAATATTTTACTTGCATTTTAACTTCATCGGCCTTTTCAAGTACCCTGTTTAATTTTTCCGCGATACTTTCGGTTCCTTCCGCACCCTCGGATGTTGCCGATGATATTCCTTCAATTTCTTTAAGCATACCTTCCATGGAATTGAATATTTCCCTGGAGTTTTTGTTGAAATCATTTATGAGGTTATTTGTAAGAGCCGTATCGCTTATGTACTGTTCCATCGTCTTCAGTATTAAATTGTAGTCGTTGTTGATATCGGAAGCTATAAATTCAAGCATATTATTGGAATTTACGGAAAGGTTACCAACGGAATCTATTACGTCCTTGGTAATACCCTGTATTTCGGTTGCAGTCTGTTTTGAGTATTCCGCTAACTTTCTTATTTCTCCAGCTACTACCATAAATCCCTTTCCGGCATCTCCGGCTCTTGACGCCTCTATGTTTGCATTAAGGGCTAACATATTGGTTTGGGAAGTCACATGAAGTATCGCTGATGACAGTTTGTTTATTTCATCAACGGATTCAGCCCTCTTTAATGCTTCTTCAAGATTCTTTTTTGTTTCATCCAATATTTTAGACAAGCTGTTTTGAGATAATAGAAAATTATTTTTTAATTTTAAAGCCTTTTCACTGATTTCCTTGGCAGACAAAGCGCCTTCTTGTGCTTTTACAGTGATTGATTCTACGGATTTTTTAATATCTGCCGAAGAGTTTTTCATTTCTACAGTGGAAGTTGCAGTTCTTCCCATACCTGACGAGATTTCTTCCGTGATAGAAGACAGTTCCTCAATCATGGTATTGAGCTGAGAAATCGAATGAGTGGAAGTGTTAACAAAGCTGTTTACGTTGTTGGCCTCAGACATAACATTTCTTATTATTTCCGATACGCTTATGTTTATTTGGTTGAAACTTTTTGCTAAATTGCCGATTTCATCTTTCCTCTTTGTATATTTATCATTTAAAATCAGTGTAAAATCTCCATTTGCCATTTTGTCACATTCTCCGGTTAAAAATTTAATAGGTTTGTCTATTCCGACAGCTATGATATATGATACAAGTATTCCTATAAGGGAGGATATTGTGGAAATAATTATAAATTTTGTTTTCAATTCTGTAAGTCCGGAAAGTACTTCTTTTTTATCCATCTCTACAGCAACAGACCATACTCTTTCCTTTACCGGAGCGTATCCGATAAGCTTTGGAGTTCCGTTAAATTTATATTCTCCAAATCCGGTTTTCCCTTCCGACATTAAAGTCTGAAGGTTGCTGAAATTTTCAAATCCCTCAGCTGTTTTTGTAATATTGCCGGAGATGGTAGCCGATGAGCCTGCGTCGGTTTCGTTTTCTTTGACAGTTGCTGACGAGCTGACATCTGCTTTGTCTTGAGTTACTGTTGCACTGGAGCTTGCGTCAACTATTTTTGATATTATACTTTGGTCCGAATGGGCAATAGTTTTTCCTTCCTTGTTGATTACAAAAGCACTTCCTGTTTTTCCTAATTTTGTTTCTTTTGCCAAATCGCATAACTCATATCCATCTCTGAAAGCAATTAATGCACCTATTGTATTTCCGTTATTTTTTATGGGCACAGCATATACCATAACGATGGAATCGCTCCCTTTGTCCTTGATGGGATCTGTTACAGTTTTTTCACCCGACATAGCATTTTTGAAATATTCTTCGCCTTTTAAATTGGACTTTTGACCGTTATTGTATATGGCATTTCCGGATTTATCTACTATTGCCATTTTTAAATATCCGGATCTTTTAACCTCCTTGTCCATCATATTTATAATTTCGGATATATCCTCAGGGCTTTTCTCAACATAGGATATTTTTGTATTCGACGATATTATATCCAAAGAACTCAATTCTTTGGATATTCCATATTCGATTACTTTTGAAGCCTCCAATGCAAGTTGAGGCATTGTATCTTTTGTATTTTCAATTAAAGCCTTAGATGAAGTATTATAAGACTGGATACCTAATCCCGTACAGATAATGATTAATAAAATAGCCATAAATGTAGCAATTCTTATCTTGATATTTTTCATTAGTATCTTCTCCTAAAAAATATTTTGTTTTTCTTCTTATACCCCAAATATACTACAACACTAAAATTTTATCATAATAAAATTTTACTATCAATGATTTTTGTGTTGATTTCCGATGTTTTCGGTGGTATTTGTATCAACCTTACAAAACTGTAAAGATTAAATAGGATTCTTTTGATATAATATTGCCGAGAATGGAAAAGTTAAGTACGAAAGGAGGATATATCAATTTTATAACGGAAAATTGATATGGATGTACGATGGTATTCAGCAGTTTGGTATTTTTATTTGTATTTTTGCCGATAGTCTTGATTCTTTATTATATTTCAAATGATAAAATAAAAAATTACATATTGCTGGCGTGCAATTTGTTTTTTTATGCTTGGGGAGAGCCGAAATATATTTTTCTGATGGTCATATCGATATCCGTAAATTATATTTTCAGCATTAAGGTCTCAAGAGACACTAAAACGAAAAAATTATGGTTTATATTTTCACTCATATTTAATCTGGGAATCCTGATTGCATTTAAATATACAAATTTCCTTGTGAGAATTATAAACTCAGCAGTTAATACTAACTGGCATCTTCCATATATACCGTTACCATTGGGAATATCATTTTTTACATTTCAAATAATGAGTTACCTGATTGATGTTTATAGGAATGACTCAGAAATACAAAAAAATATTTTTGATTTGGCATTATATATAAGTTTATTTCCTAAACTCATAGTTGGTCCGATAGTACAATACCGAAGGGTAGGTAAACAAATAAGAAATAGAAAACATTCATTGAATAAATTTGCCTTAGGGGTAGAAAGATTTATAATCGGACTGGGAAAGAAAGTTATATTTTCTGAACAACTTGGCGTTGTTGCAGATGCCGCTTTTAACTCTCAGATATCGGATTTATCAGTTATGGGTGGCTGGCTTGGAGTTTTGTGTTATACCCTTCAAATATATTATGATTTCAGCGGATACAGTGATATGGCAATAGGGCTTGGAAAGATGTTTGGATTTGATTTCCCGGAAAATTTTAATTATCCTTATATTTCTCAATCAATATCGGAATTTTGGAGAAGATGGCATATATCCTTGGGAAATTGGTTTAGGGATTATGTATATATACCATTGGGAGGAAACAGATCAGGCTTAAAAAAACAGTGCAGAAATTTGTTTATAGTATGGCTTCTGACGGGCATATGGCATGGAGCTGATTGGACTTTTATTGTATGGGGATTGTATTATGGAGTACTTATAATTTTTGAAAAATTGTTTATGGGAAGATGGTTGCATAAATTGCCTGAAGTATTCAGACATGTATATTTGTTATTTTGGGTTATGATAGGATGGATATTTTTTAGATCCGAAAGTATAATTCAGGCAAAAAATTTTATAAAAGTTATAATGGGTATTAATGACAGTCTGCTGTATGATAATTCGTTTTTGACGTATATAGATAATTCGGGATATTTAATTATTTTAGCGATTTTATTTTCAACTAATATAATACCAAAGATGAAAGGTTTCATGAAAAGAAAGAATAAAAATTTGCTTGAGAATAACTTCGGATATTGTTTACATTCCGTATTTTTATCTTCCATATTGTTTATCGTTATAATATTATTAGTAAATTCCACTTATAAGCCATTTTTGTATTTTAACTTTTAGATAGGGATTTAAATATCAAAAAAATAATGTGAAAAAGGGATGAGTATAATGAGCAACAATAAGGCCAAGTGGATAGCCATTCCTTTTATAATAATAATTTTAGGTATATTTTTTATCAATATAATTGTCGGGGATAAAACGATTAGTACTCAGGAGAATAGGACATTACAGCAAAAACCTACCATAGAAGATCTGAAGGACGGGACATATGGGGATAAATTTGAAAGTTATTTTTCCGATCAGTTTGTGTTTAGAGAAGAGTTATCTAAAATATACAGCAGAATGAAAATTGCTATAGGGAACAGTAAGATCAACAGTTATTATTATTTGCTTGAAGATAATTGGATTATGCCGTCTCCTTCTAAAATAATTCCGGATTCGGAATTAAAGGATATGGCAAAGGAGATAAACAGTTTAACTGAGATAGGTATAAAAACCGGGAAAAAGGTATACTATGTGTCTACTCCTCATAAAGACAGTGTGCTGTCCTATTTATATCCTAAGCATACTGATGGATTGGATAACACATTAAAAAATGAAAAGAATGTGGAGAAATATTTTGATGCGACAAAAATTAAAATTATAAATATAGACGAATATTTTTTAAGTAAATTTACAGAAAAGGAAAGAGAAAAATTGTATTTTAAAACCGATCATCATTGGAATGGAATAGGTGCATTTGAGGGATTTAAATATATTATAGAAAAGATGGACATGCCTGGAGTCAATCCTTCTTGGGACAAATACGTTACAACAACATATGATAAAGGAAGATTTTTGGGAAGCTACAACAAGAATATCGGGAATTTGGTAAAAGAAAAAGAATCAATACCTTATGTTTATTTAAAAAACAAACCTCATTATGAATTCTTTACATTTGACGGGGTTAAAGAGATTAAAAAGAGAGAAGAAGATTTTGTTGCTACCCATAGAAACAGGAAGGAAATAATATATGGCGGTGCATACATGTTCAGCAGCGCATGTTCTATTCTAAAGATAAGAAATAAAGATGCTTTGTCAGATAAAAAAATTATTATATTTATAGACAGCTATCAGCCTCCCACCTCATTAATGTTTGCAGATGTGTTTTCTGAAGTTCAGCTTGTGGATCCGAGGTATATTGAAAAATTGAATATGAGTGTTGAAGATATAATAAAAGAAAGCGATGCTGATATACTCATGTTTATGTATAACAACAGAGGATTTAAAGAAATGATAAACACGATGGAAGAACACGGTTAAAATTTTCTGATTAATTGATTGCTATTGAACCTTACAAAACTGTCAAGAAAACTGTAAGGGTAAGGTTTCACCTATTTTAAAGAAGATGAAGAAAATATAATTCCAGAGTTATGGTAACTCACAATGAAGAAGTGGCATTTACGACGGATATATGTATAACCGTGAGAGACGGAAATGAAGAAAAGACATATAAATTGGTCGGCATATTAAGGGACAGGCTGATATAATAAAGTAAAATTAACCAAATATTAAAACATTTAATTTTTTATGGGGGTAGATACGCGATTTAGTTTAGAGGAATGGGAATTTTAAAAAATTACAAAATTATAAATATAATGATATTATTTGTAATTATTTTGTAACTTTTGGGTGTTATAATATTAATAACGATGGAGTTAATATATTTACCTTAAAACCTTCGGATTTTTTGATTGGGGAAACTAAAATATTTAATAACTCAGGGGGAATCTAAATGATTAAGTTATTAATTGCAGAGGAGGAACCAATTGTTGCTGAAAGGTTGGAGTTTATTTCAAAATCCGTAGATAATAAATTAAAAATCGATATAATATACAATTTCGCTGATGTATTAAAATATGCAATATTGGATGATTATGATATCTTCTGCCTTGATACGAAATTCAAGGGTACTTCCGGTTTTGAAATTGCAAAAAAAATAAGAGATATGGCTAAGTACAAGCTGACTCCCATTATATTTATTGCTGAATCCTTAAAGGATGAAGATAAAATAACGGCTTTTGAAGAAATACACTGTTATGATTATATAGTCAAGCCTTTCACAGATGAAAGATTAAAGAAACCGCTATATGAAATAATATGCAACAAAATAAAAAAGAATGGGAAGAACGAATATCTTGATTTGGTAGATAGAGGTTGTTCGTATCATATAAATCAGAATGACATAGTCTATATTGAGATTCAGAACAAAAAATTGGTGATTACAACCGTAAAAAAGAAAATAGTACTGCATACTTATACGCTGCATAATATTTTAAATAAACTGACATCAAATTTTGTACAGTGCCATAAAAGCTATGCAGTAAACCTTAATTATATAAAAAGAATCGAGCCGGAAGGCAATGTTATTAGTCTTGAATGTACGGATTCGATTATCCCTATAGGAAGAAAATACAAGAAAAATCTAAAGGAAAAGATTTGCAGACCATATTGATTTCCTTATTATTACAAAAAAATGCTGTTCGAGATGTTGTTTGAGGTGTTGTTTACGTAAATCTATTGACATGGTAATTTTAAGGTGATATTTTTAAATTAAGGAAATGGACAAGTTCAAATATTTGATTTGAGAATAGATAATAACACATTAATAATTTTTAATTAAGGGGTAATGTTATGGTAAGTCTGCAAGATAATATGGAGATAAACAAAGAAAATTTAATAATTTACGAAAAAAATAATTTAGTTGTAATATACAATAAAGTGTTGGGGAAACACTTTATTGTATCGGAAGAAGTATATAACTTTTTCAAAAATGCTTCCGAAGAAAAAATTACCTTTGAAGAATTTATAGATTGTTTTCAAGATGAAGAAGACAGAAAGTATATAAAACAAGTCATTTATTGTTTAACACAGATGGGTGTATTTACTTCCAAGAGGAAAGGAAGTCTTGAAAAAAAGGTAAATTTCATGGGAGAAAATATACATTTTTGCATTACCAAAAGGTGTAATCTTAAATGCAAGCACTGTTGTGCAAGTTGTGATATCAATAGATCGGATACTTTGAGTACTGAACAAATTAAAAATATAACGGATATAATTGAACCTTTGAATCCGAAAACAGTGGTACTGACAGGAGGAGAACCTCTAATAAGAGACGATTTTTCAGAAATAGTAAATTATATGAAAGAAAAAATAAAAAACATATGTTTAGTATTATCGACAAATGGAACATTGATTGATGATAAAAATATTGATTTAATTGTTGAGAAATTTGATAGAGTCGAAATAAGCTTAGACGGGATAGATGAAGAAACATGTAGTGCCACAAGGGGAAAAGGTATATTTGGAAGAGTAATAAATTCGGTAAAATGTTTGCAGAAAAAAGGATTTTACAATATAGGGTTATCCATGGTATTCGGTGACAAAAATATGAACCTCAGTAAACAATTCAGAGAATTAAATAAATCTTTGAATACGAGAGCGTTGGAAAGATATTTTGTTCCGGAAGGAAGGGGAAAGGAGAACGTGTTGGAATACTGTTCTGTAAATACCAATTTACCTATTTCAATTCCTAAAATGCTTCATAAGTTGTATTATGACGAGGGAAAAAGAAGTAAGAAGATAAGCTCATGCTCGTGCAGTGCTTTAAATCACAAATATATATAGATGATGATGGAAGCATATATCCGTGTCCATCCTTAATAAAAGAAAAATATAAAATAGGAAGTATATTTGAGAGAGAAACGGTATTGAATATAAAAGACAAAAATTTGGATAAAATTGATGCTTATAAAAGATTTCAAGGCTTATATCCCTTCAATTTTGAAAAATGCAGTAAATGCGATGTAAATATATTTTGCTGGAACTGCCCGGCAGTTTTGGATATCGCAAAAGAAGATGAGGAAGATTTTAAAAGATGGTGTAGTATGATGAAACCCGTTTTAAACGGAATTGTCTGGGATGAAGGGGTGATTTAATGGATTTTACCTTATTTGCAACATCCAAATGTAACTTAAAATGCAGATATTGCTATGAAGGGAACAAGAAGTCAAACAGGGATATGACAAAGGAAACGGCAGATAAGACAGTTGAATTTATAGCAGACAGAATTAAAGAATCAGGCAGCTCAGGGCTGATAAATATAACGTTTCACGGAGGAGAACCTTTACTGAATTTTGAACTGATAAAATATATATCATCTTGTATCTTGAAAGAAATCCACAACGAGGTTATCTTTAATATGACAACTAACGGAACAATAATGACGGACGAAATGGTTGATTATATAAAAAATCATATAAACAATATATCCGTCAGTATAGACGGGACAAGAAAGGCCCATGACTTAAACCGGACTTTTTACGATGGAACAGGTTCTTATGAAAAAGCGGTATTTAATGCCGAGAGGCTTTTAGCTAAAGGTATAAATGTAAGAGGAAGAATGACTTTTGACTCTCAAAATGTGGGGGAATTGTATGAAGGGGTTAAATCACTGGTCGATATGGGATTCAGATATATAGTTTCCGTAGCGGATCTTTATGATGAAAGATGGAATGAAGAAAATATAGAGATATTGAAAAAGCAAATACTTAAAGTATCAAATATAAAGAAAAAAAACCCACATCAGGAGATTTCACTGACGGCAGCAGATTTATTCAGCAGAAAAAAGGGAGATTGTTTCGGAGGTGTTGCCAACTACACAATAGATTCCGACGGCAGTATTTATCCTTGTACTTTCAGTGCCGGAAACAAAGATTTTGTTATAGGGAATGTAAATGACGGAAATCTGTTGAAAGAAAGAATATGCAAACTGATTGAAATATATCAAAAGGAAAATAAATGCTGCGCCGGATGTACAAGATATGAATACTGCGAAGGAGTAAGGTGTAAAATCCTGAACAAATTGATAACAGGAGATTATACAACCCCTCCCGGCATAGTATGTGCCGTGGAAAATATAAGGGTCGATATTATGAAAAAGTTGCTTAATGTTTCTTGATAAATGCAACAAGCCGGCATAATAATTGATATCGGTTGCCGGCCTGAGCACAGTTAAACAGCAAAATCAGAAAATATACCGGAATATTCATACAGGGTATTTCTGTTAATGCTGAAACTTATATTAAGGAACCAAATATAAATTCAACAAAGATGGAAGAAATCCTGCTTGAATATAGATGTAAAATCCAAAAAATATTTATAATAATGGGATTTTATAAAACTATAATCATGAAAGGGGGATAAAAAATGCTAAAGATCAAGAAGATAGAGAATAAAATAGAAGTTAAAGATGTAGCAGGGCAAAATGATCCATGTAGATATTATTGGGAAGATGAAGGGAAAAAAGGAAAATATGATTGTTTAGTTGACTGCTATGATCACTCAGCTCCATATGGCTCAGACTTGTATTAAATAAAATATGATTTAGATTAAGTTTTATTAGCCTGTACTAATTTTATCAAGGTAGGCTGTAGATAAAGTTATAATTAGTCTGCCTTGATAAATTATTTTCTATAATTTATGGAACGCATTACCTAAAATGTATAAATTGGAAGAAAATAAACTCGTTTTTTTAATTAACCTTACAAAACTGTCAAGAAGACCGTAATGGTTTTGTAAGGTTTATCTGATACAATATTTTGTAAGGAGATGATAAGATGAAGGTATACATACATTTGGCATTATCTTATTTAAAAAAGCAGAAGGGGAGAACCGCTGCTCTGATATTGGGTGTTGCTCTGGCAGTTATGCTTGTGTTTGGTTTTAATGTTATATCCGAAAGCCAAAGCAGAAATCAGCTTGCAAATATTTATAAGATGTACGGTACATACCAAGGTATCTTTACTAATTTGAGTAAAGATAAACTGGGACAAATCAAAAATGATAAAGATGTGGCTCAATCTGCAGCAGCCGCTGATTTTGGTAATATTGTTGCCGATAACGGACTTTCAATGATATTGAATTCTTCGGATAAGGATTATATAGGGATGAACGGATATAAACTTGTAAAAGGGCGTCTTCCCGACTCTCAGGGTGAGTTGGTATTGGAAGCTCAGGCTCTTGACAAGATGGGATTAAAAGAAGAACTCGGGAAAACAATAGATTTCAAAATAAAAAAACAGTATACAGACGGAAAGGGAATGAAGCAGGTACATATAGAGAGAAGAAAATTTAAATTAGTAGGTATATTGGATAAACCCAAACAGTATTATGACGGAATTTATTCGTTAAAAGGTTTCACCTATTTTAAAGAAGATGAAGAAAATTTGATTCCGAATAATCTGATAACATATGATGAAATAGTCAAACTGAAATCGAATTCAAATCTGTCGGGAGAATTGAATCAGATAAGAGAAAGGTACGGTATCGGAAGACTGGATTATGAAGTAAACAGCCAGCTTATATCTGCTCTCAATGATCTTGCTTCTCAGAATACAAGCAGTTTTAGAGACAAATTAAATATACTGTTGGTCATTACCGCAGTTTTGCTCATATATAACATGTTCAACATTTCTTTGATAGACATGATAAAACAAATAGGCATGCTCAGAGTTATAGGAGCATCGAAGAAACATACAAGGTTGATAATAGGATTTCAGAGTTTGTTTATTTTAATAGTAGGAATTATTTCGGGATTTTTACTGGGGACCGTATTTTCATACTTCGGAATTAAATTATACAGTTTTATGTCAACTCTGCTGGATGTATCCGAATCATCGATATATATAAGCTCAAACAGTATATGGAAGGCAATAGAGGTAGGGATAATAACAGTTGCGGTATCAAGTATGATTCCGATATGGATGTCCGGGAGAGTATCGCCTATAGAAGCTGTAAGGAAAATGGATAGATCAAAGAAAAACCATCAGAACGGATGGCACCACAGAGTGGGAAAGAAATTGTTTGGACTGACAGGGGAAGTGGCCTATGAAAATGTATGGAGGAATAAGTGGAGAACTCTGATAATAGTGGTATCGGTGGCCATGGCAGGATATTTATTTGTGTACGATATTGCAATTGTTAATAATGCAGAGCTTGATAATGCGACTTCTATTCAGATGTCAAATATGCAGGCAAATGATTTTAAATTATCTTTTGCCGGGAATACGGATTCTGATTTTGTGGGATATACAAAGGAAGATGTAAAAAGGATATCCGATATAGACGGAGTGAAAAATGTGGGCACAAAGGTTACTTTAGAAGGATTTTTGGAATCGGATATAAAGGACCTGCATGATGATTTCGTAAAGTACAACGGTATTACCGGAAAAGATGTAAGTACTCCTATAGAAGTGAAAGGATATGACGAAAAGCGGCTTAAAGGATTTCAGAAATATGTTGAGAAGGGAGATGTATCCTCTTTAAACAATTCCTTAAGTGAATATCCCAATGCTGTAGTGTTTAACTATTATTATGATATATTAAAGAATCATAGTTTGGAGAAGGTCAGGAAGAACTTAAAAATAGGAGATATAATAACGATACAAATTCCCAATATTGAAAATAACAGTTTTAAATATAAAAAGTGTAAAGTAAGAGTAGCTGCCCTTCTGAAATCCGAATGGGTTTTTAAGGGAGACAGTACGAGAGGGAGATATATGGAAGTGATTCTTCCTCAAGAATATCTGATGTCTGTATCTGGAAAAAACATGTATGATCAAGTCAGCGTACAATCAGAGGAGAGAAAGGATATCCATGTATATAATGAAATAAACAAAGTTTTGCAGAATAAGCTGTTTCCATATGTAGAGAGTAAATTAAGCTATATAGAAGAAAGTGAAGAGTCAAGAACAGAAGTATTAAAATCACATATGGTAATAGTAATCCTTATCTTATTTATAGCGGGAATGAATGTATATAATACTATAAAAAATAACGTGTTAATAAGGATAAATGAATTTTCAATAATGAGAGCTATTGGAATGACAGTTAAACAACTCAAAAGCATGATAATAAAAGAAGCGGTTGTATATGGGATATTTGGCAGTATAATAGCAGCTTTTTTGGGAATTTACAGGGTTTATGAAGGCTATGAGAGAGTGAGCAGAGATTACAAAAATGGTTTTGGAGTTATCAATATGCCTCAATTCAAATTTCCCATAATCCCAATACTATTATACAGCGGAATAGTAATAGGCATATGCATATTATCAGCGTATATATCCGCAAGGAAAGTGGGAAAGTTTAATATAGTGGATGGTTTGAATGTGACTGAATAATATAAATTTGATGAGGTGAAAATGATGGATATATTAAAAACCGATAAGCTTACAAAAATATACGGAAGAGAGGAAAATAAAGTAGAGGCTCTAAAGGATGTTTCCATTTCCGTTGAAAAGGGGAGGTTTATTTCCGTAATAGGCCCGAGCGGTTCGGGAAAGAGTACACTGCTTCACTGTATGGCGGGATTGGACACGCCTACGTCGGGTAAAGTGCTTTTAAACGGAGAAAACATATTTGATCTGTCCGACAATAGGCTTTCCGTACTGAGAAGGCGTAATTTCGGATTTGTATTTCAGAGTTTTAATCTGATACCTGTTATAGATATATATGATAATATAACCCTTCCCGTATCTTTGGATAATAAAAGCATAGATAAAGATTATATATCTGAGATAATAGACATTTTGGGATTGAAAGATAAAATAAAAAGATTTCCAAACGAGCTTTCGGGAGGACAGCAGCAGAGAGTGGCAATAGCAAGGGCACTGTCAAATAAGCCGGATGTAATATTTGCAGATGAACCTACAGGGAATCTGGACAGCAAAACAGCGGAGGAAGTAATAAAATTTTTTAGAATCTGCGTAGAAAAGTTGGGAGAAACAATAGTTATGGTAACTCACAATGAAGAGGTGGCATTTACGACGGATATATGTATAACCATGAGAGACGGAAAAATTTTAAGCAAGAGAGATAATGCAGAAAGAAAAAAGTGATGCAGTTATAATATTTGATTAACTGCCAATGGGGGATAGAAATGAAAGATAAATATTTTGCGGATGAGATCTGTGATGTAATATCAAAAGGTAATGAAGTTATATTGAGTAACAGACTAACTGGCAGATGGCTTAAAATTCCGGCAGAATGTTATGAAGCCATAAAATATTCCGTGGAGACTTCAATTCCTATAAATAGAGTTACGGACGTTTTTGAAGATAAAGATGATCAAAATTATTTTAACAGATTGATAAAGAGTATTGATGGTATTGGTTTGCTGATGACCGGCAAGAACAGCAGATTTGAAATAAAATCTGTTCAAAAGGTGGTATTTTCAATAACAAACAGATGCAATTTAAAATGTGAGTATTGTTGTGTAGATTCCGGTAATAGCACGGGGAAAACCGATATATTATCTACCGGCGACGTGAAAATGGCAATTGATAATGTTTTAAAGTTAAATCCGCTGAACCTTGTGATTTCGGGAGGGGAGCCTTTAATAAGGGAAGATTTTTATGATATTTTGGAATATATCAAAGAAGTGTATTCGGGAAAGGTAATTTTATGTACTAATGCAACTTTGATTAAAGAAAAAGATATCAAAAAATTGGCGGAAAATGTTTATGCCGCCGAAATAAGTTTAGACGGATATGATGAAAAAAGCTGCAGCCAAATAAGGGGAAAAGGGATATTTACCAAAGTTATTAACAACGTTAAGTTACTGAAAAAAATGGAATGAAATATATAAGTTTATCAATGGTAGCAGGGAAATTTAACGAGGATTGGGTTGGGCCATTTTTAGAGTTAAACAAAAAACTGGGGACCAGAGCAACCGTCAGAAATTTCAGCAGGTTAGGCAGAGGAGCACATACTTATCATAAATATTTATCGGATGATTTTGCAATGCATTATTATAAGATGAGCGACTTTGATGACATGAGCACATTTCGGACCAATTATTGTTGGGCCGGCAGTTCCCAACTGTTTGTAAATTATGACGGTAATATATATTTGTGTCCTTTGCTGCAGCATGAAGAATTTAAGATATGTCATGTTTTTGATTTAAATGATGATGTCATAAAAAGAATATTGAAAAGAAACTTTCCTGCATTTTCTAATTTTGATAGGATAGAAATCAGGAATGTTTCCTGTTGTAAAAATTGTAAGATAAACATATTTTGTGATGTGTGTCCGGCCAAGGTATATACATTATTAGATAATAGAAATGCATTTGATTATAATTGTAATTTTATGAAAAAAACATTAATGCCTAAAATATGGCGGATATCATAGTTACTTTATTTGATTGAAAGGTGATACATATGAAAAATAAAGTAAAGGCAGTACTGATGGATACGGGAGTTGATAAAAATCACGAATATCTGAAAGATAATATAATAGGAGGAATGTCTTTTAGCTGTGATGATGAATATATAACGGCGGATGATAATTATGAAGACGAGAACGGCCACGGGACTTCCTGTGCCTCCGTTATAAAGAGAGAATTCAAGGATGTGGAAATATTTGCGGTGAAAGTCCTTGATGAAAAGGGAAGGACAAACATACAGATATTAGAAGAAGCCTTAAAGTATTTCTTGGATAAGAATTTCAGGCTTATAAATTTGAGCTTGTCGGTTATAGAAAATGAAGAAGTGGAAGATCTGTACGGAATATGCGGGAAGCTGAAAGAAAAAGGCAAGATAATTGTATGTTCCCTTGCAAACGGATTTGAAAAAAGTTATCCTGCTTCATTTGATAATGTTATAGGTGTTAAGGGTTTTATATTGGAAGATGAAAACTCTTTCTGGTACAGCAAAGATAAAGATATCCAGTGCATCATGGACAATAACCCGTATATGAACTGCAAACCAGGAAATTCTTATGCTCTGTTCGGAAAATGCAACAGTCAGGCAGCAGGAAAACTTACGGGAAAGATTGCCCGTATGTTATCGGAAGAACCGGAAATGACATTTGAATCATTAAATGACAAACTCGAAAGGATGGCTCGCAGAAAAAACTGGACAGAAAAGGATTTGGAAGCAAGCAAAAGGTACCCCGACTTTAAGAAAAATTTATATGACAAAAACAGTCCCATTCTTTTAAAGACAGCGGATGCCGTAAAAGAAGCACTAAAATTAGATAAATCCGATGGTATATACGAATACGGCCTTTTCAGCAGGAAAATCGGATTAACATATGATAACTGCTTTGAAGTATTAAAGAAACTGGAAGGAAAATTTAATATTAAATTTGATTATCCCAATATATCAAGATATGATTTCGTATCAATAGAAACCCTAACGGATCTTGTAGCAAAGACCTTATCATATCAAAAAGATAATATATAATTTCCATTAACATAAATAATGATGGAGATGAAAAAATGAACAAAAGGAAAAACATAAAAAGGTTTTTAAAAATATTGTTAAAAAACAGTAAAGGCATTATGCTTATATACTTTATCATAATGCTCTCCATATCAGTATTGGGCCTTTTTCAGCCTCAGCTGATAAAGAGAATCCTCGACGATGCCATACAGGGGAGCAATATTAAATTACTGATAAAACTTGCAGTATTATACGGTTTAATAAGCCTCATAACAGCCATGCTTAATATAATACTGCAGTATATGTACTCCAAGATGCAGAAGAAAATCTCAATCAATTTGAAGATGAATATCCTAAAACATATATCAAAACTATCGGGGAATTATTTTACAAACATAAAAACCGGGAATATACTCAGCACCATAGAAAACGACATATACACCATAGAAAGTTTCGGAGTTGACGTATTATTCTCATTAATAATAGACATTTTCACAGCCGTCATGGCTTTATTCTTTCTAATAAAAATGGAATCAAGCCTGCTGATTTTAGTTGTATTACTTCAATTCATTCTGATGTTCAGCCAATTCAAATTCAATAAGATCATATCGGAAAGAATAAGTGAAATAAGAAACAAAGCAGGAAACATATCAAACATAATAGAAGAATACATATCGAACATAATGAACGTAGTAATAACAAAATCGATCTTTAAATTTTTTAAAAACTATATAAACAAAGAAAAAAACATCATAAAGAAATTCGTAAAACTTGACGTTATCATTTCATGCAATTCCTCCTGGGGAAGACTTTTAAGCAGCTTAATAACAATATTAATCTACGGATACGGAGGATACAAAATAATAAACAAAGAAATGACCTTCGGTGAACTCATTGCATTTCAGCAATATGTAGGAATGTTCATAGGGCCCTGCATGGAAATAATAAACGCAAACACCAAAATACAGAGATCTTCAGTATCAATAAACCGAGTATTTAATATAACAGACGAACCAATAACCATAAAACAAGACAATAAAGGGAAAAGATGCACCGAAGACTTCAAAGGAAACATCTCATTCAACGAAGTCAGCTTTTCCTATAACAAAGACAATAAAATCTTGGACAAGATAAACCTAAAATTTGAAAATGGAAAAGCGACAGCATTAGTAGGATCAAGCGGCTGCGGAAAAACAACAATAATCAAACTTCTGTACAGACTTTGGGATGCGGACGAAGGAAACATAACAATAGACGGAATACCATTAAAAGAATACAACCTGAAAAGTATAAGAAAAGAGATCTCAATAGTAACCCAAGATCTTTTATTATTCGACGATACAATAATGAATAATTTAACCTTAGAAAAAAATAAAGATAAGAGCTATGTAGAAGATTTATGCAGAAAAGCGGGGATCTATAACTTCATCTCAAATCTTCCCCAAGGATTTGACACAATAGTAGGAGAAAGAGGAGTAAAACTGTCAGGAGGACAGAAACAGAGAATAGCCATAGTCAGAGCCATATTGAACAATTCAAAGATAATAATATTTGACGAAGCCACCTCAGCCTTAGACAGCATATCCCAAAAGAAAATATCCGAAAACATGAAAGAATTCTTAAAAGAGAAGACAGTCATAGAAATAGCCCATAGATTATCCTCAATAAAAGATGCAGATATCATATATGTAATACATAAAGGGAAAGCAGTGGAAAAAGGGAACTTTGAGGAATTGGTAGAAAAGAAGGGATATTATTACAGATTCTTGAAGGAACAAAGTATGGATTCCGATGCAGATTCTATTGCATAAATTTTTATTATTTTTACTTGTGATTCTCTTGACTTATATAACAGTATCTGTTATTCTATATACATAGATACACTATGTATATAGATGTCATATGTATAAGGAGGTAGCGGTATTGAAAGTCGATAAGGAATTGATGAGGGGAAGTACTACGATGATTATTTTAAGCCTGCTTAATGAAGAAGATATGTACGGATACCAAATAATAAGCAAACTTAAAAAACTATCCGACTCTATTTTTAACCTTAAAGAAGGCACTCTGTATCCTATTTTGCACGGCCTTGAAAATAAAGGCTGTATAATTTCCTATTGGGTTGACGGAGAAGCCGGGAGGAGAAGAAAATATTACAGAATAACGGAAGAAGGGCTGAAATTTCTAAAAGGAAAACAGAAGGAATGGAAACTGTATACGGAGGTTGTCAATAAGATTGTGGGGGATTTTTGCTATGAATAAAGAATTGAATAATTTTTTAGATGAAGTATGCGAAAGAATTAAATATAAAAAGATACATAGTGAAATCAGAACCGAGCTTTCGGAACATATTTTAAGTTTGGCGGAAGAGTACAAAAAAGAAGGGCTGACGGAAGACGAGGCCGTAAGGAAAGCCGTTCTGCAGATGGGAAACAGTGAGGAAATAGGCGACAGACTAAATAAGCAGCATAAACCGGAAACGGAATGGTCTCTGCTGTTTTTGGTATCAATCATAGTATCCATAGGCGGTATGATTATGTTTGAATGCAGCAAATATCAGTCAATGAACAGTGTATATTTTGAAAGATATTTGTTTATTGCCCTACTGAGTATTGCTGTAATGCTCGGCGTTTATTTTTATGACTATACAAGACTTAGAAACAGATCCTTTTCTTTATATACAGGGTTATTTATTTTGTTTTTAATTATAAAATTATTTGGTATTACTGTTGCAGGCCGTCCGATTATTAAGGTAGGTTCTTTTTCGGTTTTGCCTGAATTTTTATCTCCTTTCTTTTTAATAGCCTTCGCAGGAATTTTGGATGGATATAAAGGCGGGGGAACTTTTAGCCTTGTAAAGCTGATTATACTTGCTTTTTTGTCTGTCGCATTGATGTTTTTATTTCCCGCTAAGGGTATGGCAGTGCTCCTCTTTTCAGGTTTTTTTGTAATACTTATGACGGGGATTTTAAGAGGAAATTTCGGCGGAAAGGTAAGAAATCAGATGTTGCTGCTGTTCTGCATATTTTCAATGATAATTTTCCTTGTATTGTTATCGCTTCAGCCATATCAATTGGAGAGAATAAAGGTTTTTTTGGATAAAGACAGAGATATTATGGGATCAGGTTATCAACAATATATAGCACGTAAGTGGCTTTCAATGTCCAAATGGTTCGGGAAAACCGGTCTTACCTTTAACGGAAGTCCCCTTGAATCGATTTTGCCCGGGGCAAATACTGATTTTGTTTTCGTAAATATAGTTGCCACTTTTGGAAAGGCTTTGGGGTTAGGTCTTATAATAGCGGTTGCTGCTTTTATTATAAGAATGTTTGCCGTAACAAGAAAAATTAAAAACGACTATGGATTTTATCTGTCCTTATCTTCTTGTGTTATTTTATCGCTGCAGTTTATTCTCAGCATACTTGTAAACCTTAATATGTTTCCTCTGGCATCGGTAAGTATGCCCTTTATTTCTTACGGGGGAACGAATTATATTGTGGACATGATACTTTTAGGCATTATATTGTCTGTATGGAGGAGAAACAATATAGTTAAAAGGACCGGAATAGGGTCAAAGAGTCTGCCATACCGAAAGTTTATATCATATGAGGACGGTAGGATAATCATTAACTTAAAGTGATATTTATTATATGCTGGTTTTTAATGCCGGCATATATTTTTTTTGTAAATTTATAGAGGATTATTTCGATTTATATAGAAATAATAATAAAAAGAGGTGAAGTTTAATGTATAAATACAAGAACACTGTGATTAAATTGTTCCAGGGGGATATTACAAAGGTAAAAGCAGACGGAATAGTGAATGCGGCAAACAATACCCTTCTTGGAGGAGGAGGGGTGGATGGAGCGATACATAGAGCGGGAGGACCGGAAATTCTTGAGCAATGTAAGAGAATAGGAGGATGTCCCACCGGCGAAGCAAGAATAACTACTGCCGGTAAATTGCCGAGCAAATATGTGATCCATACCATAGGACCGATTTACAGAAAAGGAAACTCGAGAGAAGCAGAGCTTCTGCACAATGCATATTTTAATTCTTTAAAATTAGCAAAGGAATATAGTTTAAAATCTGTGGCATTTCCTTCTATATCTACAGGGATTTATTCTTATCCCATAGATAAGGCCTCTGATATAGCCATAAAATCAATCATAGAATTTATTGATAAAGAAGATTTTATTGAAGAAATAATTTTTGTTTTGTTTAATGATAAAGACTTTAGCATATATGAAAATAAGTTGAATAAAATTTTTAGGTAATACCCCTTGTATTAATAAATTCACATTAAGGGATATATTTTAAAAATAGGAAATTGATTAATATTGACTTAGTAAATCATTTATTATACTATTTTATAGTAAGACGATATTGAAAAATAAAGGGAGTGTTTATTATTTTTGCAGATACTCACAGGATTATCGGAAATAATATATATGAAAATGTACTTTCAGTATACGATATAGAATTGGATAAATCTCAGCTTCTTTGGGGGTCGGTACTTCCGGATATTTTACCTCAGTTCAAATTTCACAGACACTACCAAAAAGAGAGTTTGAACTATATAGTTAATGAAATAGTGAAGCTGATATTTTTGTTCAGATATATTGATTTTAATGATGAAATGGTTCCCTTGAAATTACAAATAGTTAGTAAGAAAATAGGAATTATATCTCATTATTTAAGTGATTTTGTTTGTTTTCCTCATGCCAACAGATGGACTTTTAAAAACAGTATGTTTAAGCATATATCTTATGAATCCAAATTAAATAATTATGCTCCAATTCATTTATTCAAAAAAAATGTGATTAATGTAGAAGATGTAGATATTTTTCAATATAAAATAATAAAATTAAGGCCACTGATTAAGGAGTATATTGAAAAAGTCGTAAAAGAATATTCAGAGGATATGAGTTTTGAAAGAGATTTGGATTATTCATTATCTTTAAGCCTAAAAGTGACGAACTTTATATTTGATACCATAAATGCCTATGATGAAAATACTGTAAAACAGTTTGCCTTTGAATTTTAAATCTCCTTATTTTTTGATAGGGAGATTTTTTTATAACCCATTTTTTATATGTAAAAATTAATAATAAGGGGGGAAAGATGGTTATGGAATTGATGTCGGAAAATTTGATTATCAGAAATTCAACATTTAATGATTGTAAAACCTTTGAAGTATGGGAAAAAAAGGATTATGTGAAAGAATTCTTGGCAATTGACGATTCAAGAGATTATGAGGAAATAGTAAGAGAATTTATACTTAGGGAAGATGATTTTACAAATATGCAGTTTACGATAGTTTTTAAAAAAGTTTTAATTCCTATTGGAAGAATCTATATTTCTCACTATGATGAATGTTTAAAGTCTTTGGATATAACAAGGATATACATAGGGGAAGAAGAATATATAGGGAAGGGCTATGGAAAAGAGGCTATGAAAATAATTTTAAGATACGCTTTTGTAAACCTTGAAATGGAAAGAGTGACTCTGGATACGTTTGACGGCAATAAAAGGGCCGATAATTTATATAAGGAATTAGGGTTTGTAAACGAAGGCTGTGCCAGAAATTCCATTAAAAAGAATGGAAAATATTATAATCTTAATCTTAAATCAATGCTTAGAGATGAATATTTTTCAAGATATATAAGATAGTATAAGGAGACTTTATATGAAGAATAAAAAATTAACACTATTATTTGTATTTATTTTATTATTTACATTTATTTTTTCAGGATGTGAGTATAAAGATGAATCTCAAGTTATCTCACCTTCCGGTGAAAACAATTTAGTCGTTCATTTTATTGACATAGGTCAAGGAGACAGTATATTTATACAACTTCCCAATGGACAAACTTCCCTTATAGACGGAGGTTCAAAAATATATGAAGATACTCTATGCGATTATTTAACTAAATTGGGAGTAAAAAAGATAGACTATTTGGTGGCTACTCACCCTCACGAAGATCACATAGGAGGACTTCCAAAGGTAATTAAGCAGTTTGACATTGGGAAAATATATATGCCTGATAAAACATCAAATACTAAGATATTTGAAGAGCTTTTAAATGAAATAAAATCGAAAGGTTTACATATTACGGTAGGTCATGGGGGAGATAAAATAGCCGAAGATGATGAATTTTCATACGACATATTTGCCCCTAATAATGATGATTATGGTGAAATCAATAATTATTCCATAGTTACGAAGATCCAGTTTAAAGGAGTATCTTTTTTATTTACGGGAGATGCGGAAAATATTTCTGAAAAGGAAATGATAGACAAAAATTATGATTTGAAATCGGATATTTTAAAAGTAGGGCATCATGGAGGGAGAACTTCAAGCACTAAAGAATTTCTTGAAGAGGTAATGCCTAAGTATGCCGTTATAAGCGCAGGGAAGGATAATATGTATAATCATCCTCATAAGGAGACTTTGGATAGGCTTAAGGCTATTGGTGCTCAAGTATATAGAACCGACGAGTCGGGAACTGTAATAGTGACTACTGACGGCAGCAATATTAAAATTTCAACCGTAAAGAGCAAATCCGATTCTCAAGATAAGGTATTTATCGGGAACAAAAATACAAAGGTATATCATTCCGAAGATTGCGGAAGTCTTCCAAAAGAGGAAAATCGGGTATATTTTAATACAAAAGAAGAAGCAGAAAAAAGTGGATACAAACCTCATGAAAAATGTATCAAATAGGAGATGAAAGTATGATAGGAATAATCGATAGAATAGAAGAAAATATCGCCATGATAGAAATTGACGGAGAAATGGTTCCTACTGAAATTCATAAGCTTCCCAAAGGAGTAAAAGAAGGGGATGTTTTGGAAGAAAAAAACGGGAAATTCAAGATTCTTCCCAAAAAAACAAAAGAAAGAAAAAAATATATGGATAATTTATTTAAAGAATTAAGCGGACAAAGGGACAAATAACTAAAACCTTAAGAATTATATTCTTGTACAAATATGAATATTTTGGTAAAATAAAGATAAGGTAATCGGAAAAAAGCAGGGTGTGGTGGAAGTAGGGATAACAAACGAAAATAATCACCCTGTTGCCGCAGAGTGATTATAACTAATTAACACTTTAGTGGCAATCGCATTTTTGCGAATCCGATTACCGTATTAATATTATACCATAAATGAATAAAAAGTAAACTTAGAAGTTTTAAAACTCAAAAATTAAATTTTCAAATTCAAATTTCAATTTTTGCCATTTATATGTATGTATTACGATAAATATATATTGACTAACCCGGTGATATATTGGAATATGTGGAAGATTTATAGTGCCGGTGATGAAGTTGAGTCAAGGTATTTTGGGATATTAGGGGTATAGTTTGATTCTTGGGATTACTTGGCAGATAAATTTTTAAAAAAACTGTTGACAAATATTTAATAGTTTAATACAATAAATAGTTAAATAAACTATTTAAAGCGATGATAAGAAGAGTAAACTGTTGCTTAAGGCTATAGAGAATCGGCGGTGGTGGAAATCCGATGCAATAGGGCAGTTGAAGAACATCTTAGAGGATCTAACCCAAATCTCTCGGGAGAAAGTAGACTTAGACGGAATCAGCCCGTTATCAGCTGAACAGTATCGATTGATGATCCGTACTGGATTTAAGTGAGTATTTACTAATTAAGGTGGTACCACGGAAATTAAACCTTCCGTCCTTCTGGACGGAGGGATTTTTTATTTTAAGGAGGAATTTTAAATGGATAAGCTAAATGTATTGGAAACTCAAGTAGCTATTAAAAAACTAAAGGATTTTTTTGAAAAGAGAATTTCAGAAAAATTAAACCTCACAAGAGTATCGGCACCTTTATTTGTCGCACCGGAAACAGGATTGAATGATAATCTAAACGGATATGAAAAAGCCATATCCTTTGAACTACACAATTATCACAAAAGGCTGGAAGTAGTACAGTCTTTAGCAAAGTGGAAGAGGATGGCATTAAAGGTATATGGATTTAAGGCAGGAGAAGGGTTATATACGGATATGAACGCTATAAGGCCTTTTGAAGAATTGGATTATGCTCATTCCGCATATGTGGATCAATGGGATTGGGAGAAAGTTATATCAAAGAAAGATAGAACAGAAGAATTTTTAAAATCAACAGTTGGCGAAATATATGAGGTTTTTAAAGAAACAGAGGCTTTTATAAACGGTTTGTATCCTGGCCTTGAAAAGAAGTTGCCGGAAGATATTTGTTTTATTACCACTCAGGAATTAGAGGACAGGTATCCCGGCAAAACACCAAAGGAAAGAGAAAGTTTAATTTGTAAAGATAAAAAGGCTGTTTTTTTAATGAAAATCGGAGGCAAACTGAAAAGCGGAGAACCTCATGACGGAAGAGCACCGGATTATGATGATTGGGAATTAAACGGAGATATTATATTTTGGAATCCCACATGCGGAGAAGCTCTGGAACTTTCAAGTATGGGAATAAGAGTTGATAAAGATGCCTTGGAGAAAGAATTGAAATTAGCTGATTGTGAAGAAAGAAAAAAACTAAAATATCATAAGATGATTCTGAGCGGAGAACTTCCCGACACGATCGGAGGAGGAATAGGACAGTCGAGAATATGTATGTTTTTCTTGGACAAGAAGCACATAGGAGAAGTTCAATCATCATTTTGGACAGATGAAATAATAGAAGAATGTAGAAAAGAAAAGATTTTTCTGCTATAGTATAATTAGTTTTGTTAATAATATTTATGTAGTAAACTAAGGGGGAACAAAATTGACCAAAAAAATATATTTTTTTTACATTTTAATTGGTATAGGAATTGGAATAATATTTTCAACCTTTATATTTAAACTGAATCCAATAGTTGAGGATAGACAATATTCGGATGATGAAATAATAGAAAAAGCAAAAGAATTGGGTATGGTCTTTGTTAAGGAAAATATTGATGTGAAACCGTCGTCGAAAGAAGAATACAGTTCATTTGTTGTTAAAAATGGGGATACATTGATTGATATATCGAACAACCTGTTTAAAAAAGGCTTTGTCGATGATCCCGATGAATTTACTCAATTTGTTAAAGACAAAGGTTTGGAAAGAAAAATTGCACCTGAAAAGTACGAATTAAAAAAGAACCTTAGTTATACTACTATTTTGAAAATATTAACGGAGAAGGAATAATTATTCTGTTATTGGTAAACCCCATGATTTTTTTAAGATCATGGGGTTTATATCAGCTTATGCTATATCGTATCCTATTTTTTACAACCACGACAGAGGAAAAACAATATAAATATAAAAAAAATAAAAAATATAGAATTATCTTTTTTGGGTTTTCTATGGTGATTATTTCTGCCCTCGGTCATTTTCATATCTCTTCCGTCCATAAGAACACCTCCATAACTTTGGTTAATATATAATTATGATTTACATGAAATAGAGGTTACATATTTAATTTTTATGCAGATATTTGCATTTTTCTACATTTTAAAATTTTATATAACAAAATAAATTTATTTTAGCACAAACAAAAAAATATGTAGTATAATTAACATAAAAGATTTTTAAAACATAAATTACTTTTAATGATGGTTTAATCCTTCACTAATTTGGCAACAATTGTTATGGGAGGGATATTTATGGCTACGGCTAACCCAGAGTTATGTAGAATATATGAAGGGTTAAAATATGATTTTTTGTTTAATAATGATATTAATTCTATACATATCCTCCTTTCTTTATATGACTTAGAAGAAAATATAACTAATATTTGCCCTAAGTATAAATGCATTAAAGAAATAAAGAAAAAGATAAGAAGTTTATTAAGGTATAGAAAGGATAGAGATTTAGTTTCAAACAATATTATTTTATTGATACATGAAGATATCGATAGATTGGAATTATATTTCTATTTGGAGGGTTACAAATACGGCTATTATAATTATAAATGGGTAAATATTTTAGAGAAAAAAGCGTTAGAATCTTATGGGATGGAAAAGTTATATGAAATGAGAATTTTATATCATTATAGGTTTAATTTTGGGGAAATAAGAAAAGTAAAAGAGGGATTTGAAGCAGAAGGAAGAAATATAAACAGAGACGGTGAATTTAAAAAGTTGGTAAATTCTTTCTGTGAAAGGGTTATCAAGTCAAAAATTGTTAATATAAATAAATATATAGATAGACAATTAACTATTGATTATAACCATAAGGTTTTAAATATCAAATCTGACAGCCATAAATTTACACACGAAGAAATAAATAAGGTTTATGGTGTAATTATACGGGGTATATATAAAAATATGAGAAGAGTCTATACAGATGCCAGTTGGTTTGGATTGAACGACAAAGTACTTAGAAGGTATTCATAAGGTATAAAGTTATTGAATACTATTTAATATCATTAAAGGGGGTTTATGATATGTACGTAAAAAATCATATGTTAACAAAGGATAAGCTGACAGTAGTATATCTTGATGAGGATATGAGAAGTGCATTAAAAAAGATTGATGAAGGAGATTTTTTGTCTCTGCCCGTATTTGATCGCAATAATTTTAAAGGTATTTTGATGAAAGAAGCAATATACAGGTATTATTATGATTCCGATTTTTGTGGTAATAAATCTAAATTTCTTGATGATGTTAAGGTAAAGGATATATACAGTATAAATTTTAAATCCATAAGGGAAAATGAACCTATAGAAGATGCTTCCTATTTGTTAAATGAACTGAGAACACCTTTTCTGCCGGTATTTGATGCCAGAAATAATTTCGTAGGCATACTTACCCATAAAGCTATTTTTGATGCTTTTTCAGAAATGTTCGGACTGGGAGAAGGAACGAGAATTACGGTAAATTTGCTTGATGTTCCCGGCCAATTAGCAAAACTTACAGAAATTATAAGGAAAGAAAATGTGAATATTCTCAATATCGCCGTAATGGATGCTAAAATTATGGATGTATATAAAGTAGTTATAAGAATAAATACTAAAGATGTTGAAAATATTATAGAAAAAATTGAAAAATCAGGGTTCAAAGTTGAAGATGTAAGCAAATAGTGTATAAAGATTTTTAAAATGGGAAAAATATTCCTCTAGATAGTAATGGAGGGATATTTTATGAAAAAAAGTAATATCATAATAATATTTTTGATCTGTACGGTACTTTTTATTATAAGCTTTGGATATGGATATTATTTTATTGATAAAAGAGTATCGGAAAAGCCTAATACTGATAATGATCTTGTAGCTTCAGATGATGAGAAAGGTGATTTGGAAATAATTAAGGAAGAAGAGCGAATTTCTCCTAATACTTTTATTGAAACCCAAACTAAATATACTGAGTGCGGCCATACTATTACTAATGTTTCTCAGGCTCAAGATGAATTTATTAATATGATAGAATCTGAATTTAGAGAATATATGAAGGATAATTATCCTAATACTAAAATAGTATCATTTTCTGCTAAGAAAATAGTTCTTCAGAAAGTAAAGAATTATCTTTGCCCTAATCATTATGTAGTGGGTGAATATCAAGGAAATATTGCTATATTTAAGATAGATGAAAACGGAGAAAGAGTTTTAGAAAAGCTGTTTAATGATTATCCCATATCACTCCTTAATGATGTAGATCAAGAAAAATTAAAAAAAGGAATAGTTGTTGATAATGAGGAAGAATTGTCCAACGTTTTGGAAAACTTTATAAGTTAGATTGACGAGGAACCGATAAATTGTCTATTGGTTCCTTTTTCATAATATTCAACAACAGAAAAGAAAGGGAAAAATAATAACAGGGGAGAACTTGACAAAAAAATTAAATTACCTTAATATAATAGCATAGTCATGTGTCAAGACAGATGACTATGCATAAATAATTTATAGAAAGGGTAATTTAAAATGAATAGAAATAATAAACTTTATAAAATGTTAATTTCAGCTTTATTATGTTCAATCGGCATCATCATTCCGGTATTTTCTCCTGTAAGAATTGTGTTGGAACCTGCTTCTTTTACATTGGCAAGTCACGTGGCAATTTTTATCGCAATGTTTATTTCACCGTCTACGGCAGCTTTTGTGGCAGTCGGAACAACAATCGGATTCTTGATTAGCGGATTTCCAATTGTTGTAGTAATGCGTGCGGCGACTCATGTTATTTTTGCCGTTGTAGGAGCGATTATAATAAATAAACATCCTAATATAATTAAATCTTTTAAGTCGGCCTTACCGTTTTCCTTTGGAATTGGTTTGCTGCACGGCCTTTGTGAAGTGCTTGTGGTAATACCATTTTATTTCAGCAACAGCATGAGCGGCGGTTACTATGCTCAGGGATTTGTTAAGTCGGTTATTTTGCTGGTCGGGGTTGGTTCCGTGATTCATAGCATGGTTGATTTTTATATTTCTCAGGTTATTTGGAAATATGTTGCTAAAACAATAAAGATTCCTAAATATACAAGTAAGAAAGACGTCGTGGCAGCCAATATTGATAATAATGAAAAGAAGTCAAATATTTAGAAAATCTTTTTATACGGAATATACAAAAACTAAGCTGGTTTTAATGCCAACTTAGTTTTTTATATAGTTTTTTTGAAAAAGTATGTTAAAATAGAATAAAAGATATAAAGGAAGATGTAAATGATTATAATAGGAATAGATCCGGGAATTGCAATTGTCGGATATGGAGTTGTTAAATTAACCGGAAACAAATTTGAAGTATTGGATTATGGCGCTATAACAACGGAGTCAAAAATGGCTTTTCCAAACAGATTGAAGATTATATATAATAAGATGACGGAAATTATTGATAAATATAGTCCTACTGATTTGGCAATGGAAGAATTGTTTTTTAACAAAAATGTTAAAACGGCTATTAAGGTAGGACAGGCAAGGGGCGTTGAGATACTTGCCGCTGTTAATAAAGGAGTGGAAATATACGAATATACTCCGCTGCAAATTAAACAGGCTGTTGTTGGATATGGAAGAGCGGACAAAAATCAGGTTCAGGAAATGGTTAAGATGTTATTGAATTTAAAGGAAATACCCAAGCCCGATGATGTGGCGGATGCCCTGGCAGTTGCTCTTTGTCATGGGAATTCGTTAAAATTTAAAGAAATGTTTAGAATGAAATGATGGGAGTTGTATTAGTTGTTTGAGTATATTAAAGGCTGTGTGACTTTTTTGGGAGAGGATTATTTAGTGTTGGAAAATAAGGGGATAGGATATAGAATATATACGTCGAAGAATTCTATAGCTAAAGTCAGTAATACAAAAGATGAAATTAAAGTCTTTACATATTTAAATTTGAGGGAAGACGGAATATATCTTTATGGATTTTACGATTATGAAGAACTGAATATGTTTAAAATGCTGTTACTGGTATCTAAAATCGGACCTAAAATGGCTCTGGGGCTGCTTTCTTCATTGACTGTCAATGATATAAAATCCGCTATATTCAATAATAATCCGGACTTATTGTCGAGAGCCCCGGGGATAGGTAAAAAGACGGCGGGAAGAATTATACTGGAATTAAAGGACAGAATAGACAGTATAAGCATAGATGAAGTCAAAATTGGCGGAGAAAACCGAAATATTGACGATGCAGTTTCCGCCCTTCTTTCTTTAGGATATACGAGAAATGAAATTAACAATGTTTTTTCTCAAATGGAACTTGGAAATTTAAAAACCGAGGACATAATAAAGCTATCAATTAAAAAACTTTTAAAAAATTAAAGAAAGGTAATTGATATTATGCAGGATAATGATAACAGAATAGTTGCGCCTTCTTTTAAAATTGAAGAAGATGAAAAAGAGACGGCTTTGAGACCTAAATGGATAGAAGAATATATAGGGCAGGATAAGGTTAAGAATAAGCTGAAGATATTTATACAGGCAGCTAAAGAAAGGAAGGAACCTTTGGATCATTCCCTTATTTATGGCCCTCCGGGACTTGGAAAAACAACTTTGGCTAATATAATAGCTAATGAAATGGGAGTAAATATCAGAGTAACTTCGGGGCCTGCCATTGAAAGGCCTGGGGATTTGGCAAGTATACTTACAAATTTGGGGGAAGACGATGTATTGTTTATAGATGAGATACATCGATTAAACAGGAGCGTTGAGGAGATATTATATCCTGCCATGGAAGACTTTGCTCTGGATATAATTATTGGAAAGGGGCCCAGTGCGAAATCCATAAGGCTTGATCTTTCGAGGTTTACACTAATCGGAGCAACTACGAGGATAGGACTTTTGACTTCTCCTCTCAGGGACAGGTTTGGGGTAATACTGAATCTGGAATTATACGATGAGGAAAGTTTAAAAAAAATAGTTAAAAGGTCTTCCAAAGTATTGAATATAAAAATAGATGACGAGGGAGCTTTGGAAATTGCCCAGAGATCCAGAGGGACTCCCAGAGTTGCAAATCGAATTTTGAAGAGAGTAAGAGATTATGCCCAAGTTGTGGAAAACGGAGTAATTACAAAAGAGGTCGCCGAAAATGCACTAAAGATGATGGAAATCGATAAATTAGGGCTTGACAGTACTGATAAAAAAATGATATTAACTATAGTAGAAAATTTTAACGGAGGGCCTGTAGGATTAGATACTCTTGCTGCGGCAACGGGAGAAGAAAAAGAAACCATTGAAGATGTTTATGAACCTTATTTGATTCAAATCGGATTCTTAAACAGGACCCCCAGGGGAAGAGTACTGACAAGAAAAGCTTATAACTATTTTAATTTACCTTATCCTGAAGAAGAATTGGAGTGATTATTATGCCGTATATGGGTAAAACTTTGATTATTATGGGATTGGTATTATTAATTATCGGAGGGATATTAATGCTGGGAGGGAAAATCGGGCTCGGAAAACTTCCGGGGGATATTTTTATTAAAAGGGGGAATTTCACGTTTTTCTTTCCGATAGTTTCATCAATAATTATTAGTTTGATACTTACAATATTATTTAACTTATTTAGAAAATAGAAAGGAAATGAACTTATGATGAAAAAAATATTTTTTGTTTTGCTGATATCGTTGTTTGCTGTTTCGATATTACCTAAATTTGCATTTGCATCAGATGGACAAGTTGAATATGTAGAGGTAAGGATAACATCTTCCTTAAAATCGTCTCAGAAAATAAAGCTGTCAAGCAGCGGGGGATTTTTGACAGGAGATTTTGAAGAATCAACCCCCAAAACCGAGTTTATAGATAAGGACGAAATATACATAGTGCCTGGAGAATCAGAGAAAATAAATATCCTGGATAAAGACGGCAATATTTTAATGACCATGGATTCTAAAGAGAAAATATATTTTTCTTCGGAAGATATGAATAATTCAGTATTAAAGGTAGAAAATAACAGATACAGAGGTTATATCCGTTTTCAGAGAAAAGGAAACAACCTTATTGTGATAAACAGAGTTACTCTTAATGATTATTTATACGGTGTTGTTCCAAGGGAGATGCCGTCTTCATTTCCTTTTGAAGCGTTGAAAGCTCAGGCTGTAGCAGCAAGAAACTTTGCTTTAAAAAATATTGGGAAATATTCTTCCGAGGGATATAATCTATCCGATACTACTGATTGTCAGGTTTATGGCGGAATGGATGCCGAAACGGAAATAACAAATAAAGCCGTTGATGAAACCAAAGGAATTATTGCCGAATATAACGGAGAATTGATAGATGCAGTATATTGTTCAAACAGCGGAGGGATAACCGAGGAAAGCGGAAGTGCTTGGGCGGTTGATGAACCTTATTTGAAATCCATAGAAGATTCTTTTTCAACGGATTCTCCCAATAGCGTATGGACTGCGGTTTTTTCGGAAAGTGAGCTTAAAGAAAAATTGAAGACAAAAGGAATAAACGTAGGAGATATAAATAATCTGGAAGTGTTGGAAACATCTTCATCGGGAAGGGTACTAAAGCTAAAAATTGTGGGAAGTGCCGGAGAATATGTTTTGGAGAAGGATAAAATAAGACAGGTACTTGGGTTGAATGATATAAAAAGTACCCTTTTTACCATAGCTAAATCTAACGGTTTCGGAGAAGGAACAAAGGAAGTTTATGCAGTGGACGGAACCATGGATAATCCCAAAACGGTAAATTTAAATGATGCTAATGTTATTAACGGAGACAGTAAAAAAACTGTGAGCAGAGGAATGGTAAAAAGAGTTGTAACTTCCGCAGGGGATAAAGAAATATCAGAGCCGGAGGAAAAGAATAGCGGCGGTGATTTTGTAATTGAAGGGAAAGGTTATGGTCATGGTGTTGGAATGAGCCAATGGGGAGCAAAAAAAATGGCGGAGGAAGGATATAAATTTGAGGAAATCCTAAAATATTATTATAATGGAGTAGACGTAGTGAAGGAAGATATGTAGCGAGGGATGATATAATTGAAAAGAAAAGATTTTGATTATTATTTGCCGGAAGAACTGATTGCACAAACTCCTTTAGAGGACAGAGAAGAGTCGAGACTTATGGTACTTGACAGAAAATCGGGCAGTATTGAACACAGACATTTTAAGGATATTGTTGACTACCTAAATGAGGGGGATTCTTTGGTTCTAAATGACACACGAGTGATTCCTGCAAGACTTTTCGGAAACCGAGAAGGAAAAGAAGAAATCATAGAAATACTTCTTTTAAGAAGGGTTAAAGGAAATGTATGGGAAACTTTAGTGAGACCCGGCAAAAAGGTTAAACCTGATGTTAAATTGGTCTTTGGCGGAGGAATGTTGAAGGGAAATGTTATAAGTATTGGTGAAGAAGGAATAAGACTGATTGAATTTGAATATGAAGGAATATTTGAGGAAATATTGAATAGTTTGGGAGAAATGCCTCTCCCTCCATATATAAAGAAAAAGCTCAAGGACAAAGAAAGATATCAAACGGTTTATTCTAAAAATTTGGGTTCTGCGGCAGCTCCCACAGCGGGTCTTCATTTTACCAAGGAATTATTAAAAAGAATCCGAGATAAGGGAGTCAATACGGTTTTTATAACTCTTCATGTAGGGTTAGGAACATTCAGGCCGGTGAAAGAAGATGAAATAGAAGAACATCATATGCACTCCGAGTATTTTCAAGTATCTGAGGATGCCGCAAGGATTATCAATAAGACAAAGGATGAAGGGAAAAGAATAATAAGCGTCGGTACTACATCTACCAGAACTCTTGAATCCATCGGAGATTCTTCCGGCAGGGTAAGTCCTGCAAGTGGCTGGACGGATATATTTATATACCCGGGGTATAAATTTAAAGTGATTGACGGACTTATAACTAATTTTCATTTGCCTGAGTCGACTTTGATTATGCTTGTAAGTGCGTTTTACAGCAGAGAAAAGATATTGGAGGCTTATAAGACAGCTGTCGACGAAAAATATAGATTTTTCAGTTTCGGGGATGCGATGTTTATTAAATAGAAGGAGATACATAATGGCTGCAAAATTTGAAGTTATAAAAGAGTCTCAAGAGTGCAAGGCAAGGCTGGGGAAATTATATACACCTCACGGTATAGTTGAAACCCCTGTTTTTATGCCTGTAGGAACTCAGGCTACGGTAAAAGCTATGACTCCAGAAGAAGTAAAAGCTTTGGGAGCGCAGATAATATTGGCAAATACTTATCATTTATATCTCAGGCCGGGTCATGAGCTTATAAAGGAAGCAGGAGGAATTCATAAGTTTATGAATTGGAACGGTCCTATTCTTACCGACAGCGGGGGATTTCAGGTATTTAGTTTGGGAGATTTGAGAAAGATAACTGAAGAAGGTGTAGAATTCAGATCATATATTGACGGTTCGAAACATTTTTTAAGGCCCGAAGATTCTATAGAGATTCAAAACTGTTTGGGATCGGATATAATTATGGCTTTTGATGAATGTACTCCGTACCCGAGTACATGGGAATATACAAAGGAATCCATGGAAAGAACGGGAAGATGGGCCGAAAGATGTAAAGAGTATCACGAGGATTGGGATAAGCAATCTTTGTTTGGTATTGTTCAAGGAGGAATGTATAAAGATCTCAGAGAAAAAAGCGCCGAACAGATCACTTCTTTGAATTTACCGGGCTATGCAATAGGAGGGCTAAGTGTGGGGGAGCCTAAGGAACTTATGTATGATATATTGGAATTTACAACTCTCCTTCTTCCTGAGAATAAGCCCAGATATCTGATGGGAGTGGGAAGTCCGGATTATCTCTTTGAATCTGTTATCAGAGGAGTAGATATGGCCGACTGTGTGCTTCCTACCAGAATCGGAAGAAACGGCACGGTACTTACAAGCAGAGGGAAAATAATAATAAAAAACGGAATATATAAAAGAGATTTTGGAAAATTAGATGAGGAATGTGATTGTTATACATGTACTCATTATTCAAGGGCTTATATCAGACATCTTTTTAATGTCCATGAAATTCTGGGTGCAAGGCTGACTACTATTCATAATCTGTATTTTTTATTAAAACTTATGGAAAATATAAGAGAAGCTATTAAACAGGACAGACTTTTGGAATACAGAGATGAATTTTATAAAAAATTTGGATATGTTTAATAATAAAAGAAGGAATTCAATAGTTTTTATTGAATATAAAATATATTATTAAGGAGGGATGAATCTTGCAAGGTAGCGGTAACTTTGGAGCATTAATAATACCTATAGCTTTCTTAGCAATTTTTTATTTCATTGCTATCAGGCCTCAGCAGAAAAAGGAAAAAGAAATCAGAAAGATGAGAGAAGAATTAAATGCAGGTGATGAGATAATTACCATTGGAGGGATCTACGGTAAAGTTGTTAAGGTTAAGGAAGATCTTGTTGTAATTGAGCTAAGCTCAGGAAAAGTTAGACTTGAAGTGGCTAAATGGGCAATTGGTAGCGTTACAAAGAAGAAAGAAACAAAGAAGAATGAAAAGAAAGAAGAAGGGAAAGAAAAAGCTGTTGAAAAAGATAGCAAGAATGATAACGTAAAAGAAGAGAATTCCGAAGATTTATCAGAAAATGATAAAAAAGATGATAACGAATATAAAAAATAATTTAAAGCTTCCTTGTATAAAGGAAGTTTTTTATGTGTATGGAGTAATAAATTCTCCTCCGTTTAAATAGAATTGAGTAGGGATAAGGAGGTGGAATTTTGAATAAAAAAATATTAAACGTATCGATTAACATTTTAAAAGGTTTACTTGTTTGTTATATTGTCACCATAGTATTTATTTTAATTTTTTCAGCATTACTTACATATACAAAAGTTAAAGAAAACAGCATTCCAATGTTAAATACAATAACCATGATCTCAAGTATAAGCTTGGGAGCAATATATTCAACTATAAAAATCAAAGAGAAAGGATGGCTCCATGGAGGAATTGTGGGGATATTGTATTACGTTGTTTTACTGATATTAAATTATACTTTTGCGAAGCCTTTTACAATGGATATATATTCCATGTCTAAACTTTTAATTTCCTTGGGAGCGGGAGTAATAGGAGGAATGATCGGGATAAATTTAAAATAATCTTTTGCGTGTTTTTTGGGTGACGCAGGGACGGTTCGGGACTACTGATAAAGTCGTTATTTTTAAAAATTACTCAGTAAAAATGCGGATTTGGGGATACAAAAAATTAAAAAATTGGACTTTTTCACCGGTCCCGGACGGTTCTTACGGTTGACAGCAAACCGAAAACCAAGAGAACCGTCAGGCTGCGTAAAAATCACTAAGTAAAACCTAAAGCCCTTTTTATTGTTCCAAAAGGATGCTCTAATATTATTTGCCGTAGTTTGCGGAGCCCATTATTTTCTTTGTGTTATTTTACCTATAATCATATATGTCCCCATATGGACCTCTTCTTACTATACGGACATTTTTTTGCTGTACATTTATCCTTATCCTCCTTATATAAATAAATAGTATAAAATGTTATAATATAAATAATAAAAGATATTTTACATCAATGGCAGTAAAATAAATTAAAATGAATTCGGAGGAAACTATGGGATATTTTTCTGTAAAAAAGAAAAGAAATTTTAAAGACAAATTAGGGATGTTACTTTTTCTTATTTTGATTGTGTGTGTAATCTATGTTATTGTCAGGATAATCGTTTCTCCGTCAGAGTCCGAAAGTTCAAAAGAGTATGTAAAAGTCAGAAGTGATTACGTATTAATGCTTCTGCAGTGTATTTTAGGATTAATTGTCATGTTTATTCCTTCAGTCATAGAAAGAAAAAAATCGATAGATATACCCGACAGTATGGAAATACTATATTTTATATTTTTGTTTTTAGCGATAGTATTGGGAGAGGTAAGGGATTTTTACTATATAATACCTTATTGGGATATTATACTTCATGCATTCAGTGCCGGAATGCTTGCCTCACTGGGATTTGTTCTAATAGGGATAATCAAGAAAACAGGGCATTTAAAATATTATCTAAGTCCTTTCTATATTGCATTATTTTCATTTTGTTTTGCATTAACAATGGGTGTTATATGGGAAATTTATGAGTATTCCGCCGATGGTCTATTATCTCTTAATATGCAAAAATATGCGTTGGCTGATGGTACAAGGCTTGTAGGGCGAAAAGCTCTTTCCGATACAATGGAAGACCTTATAGTAGATGCTCTAAGTGCTTTGGTTATTACAATATTAGGATATTACCAGTTAAAGAAAGAAGAAAATATGGATTGAAAAAACAAGCCATGAGAACCGCCCCTGTGGCTTTTATGCGCAGTCTGACGTCCCTATGGTTTAAAAATACAACTTTTAAAATAGTCTTTAACTGTAGCCGAATATATGATATAATCAAAAAAGTATTAATGATAGTTCAAGGAGGTTAATATAATATGAAACATATAAAAACAATAGGCTCAAGAAATTTGAAAGAAACCTTGTCCAAGGGCGGATGTGGAGAATGCCAGACTTCATGCCAGTCGGCATGTAAGACTTCCTGTACAGTTGGAAATCAGAAGTGTGAAAGAAAGTAAATTAAAAGGTGGTGGATTTTCCACTGCTTTTTAATTTATTTTAACGGAGGAGGATGAGGATGTCGGATAATAAAAAGATCCATAAATTTTCTTTGAATGATAGAAATATTGTTCTTGATATAAATAGCGGAGCTGTACATGTAGTTGATGATATAGTATATGATATGTTGGATTTTTATGAAAAATATACTAAAGAAGAAATATTGGACAAACTTTCATCTAAATATTCAAAAAAAGATTTAGAGGAAGCTTATGAAGAAATAAGTGAATTGAAAAAGGAAGGTATGCTTTTTTCTGATGAGATAGACATGGGAAATATCAAATATAATGAGCAGAATGTAGTTAAGGCTCTCTGCCTTCATGTAGCTCATGATTGCAATCTGAGATGCAAATATTGCTTTGCCTCTCAAGGAGATTTTAAAGGAGAAAGGCTTCTCATGCCTCTGGAGGTGGGAAGGAAAGCTTTGGAGTTTATTTCAATCAATTCCGGAAAAAGAAAAAACTTGGAAGTCGATTTCTTCGGGGGGGAACCTTTGATGAATTTTGATGTGGTTAAGGAACTTGTTTCCTACGGAAGGATATTGGAAAAGAAATACAATAAAAACTTTAGATTTACGATTACCACAAACGGAGTGCTTCTTGACGAAGATAAGATGGATTTTATTAATGAAAATATGAGCAATGTAGTACTGAGCTTAGACGGAAGAAAGAAAATTAACGATTATATGAGAAAAACGGTTAACGGCCAGGGAAGCTATGATATTATAGTCCCTAAGATGAAGAAAATGGTAGAGAAGAGAAAGAATAAGGATTATTATATAAGAGGTACTTTTACTAAATATAATAAGGATTTTTCAGAAGATATAATGGAGTATTATAACTTGGGATTTAAGAAGGTGTCCATGGAACCTGTGGTAGCTTCTCCAAAGGAAGATTATGCTTTAATGGAAGAGGATTTGGAAGAAATATTAAGAGAATATGAGAAGTTTTCAAAAGAATATATAGATATTAAGAAAAAGGATAAAGATTTTATGTTTTTTCATTTCATGATTGATTTAAATCAAGGCCCCTGCATCATAAAGAGGACCGTAGGCTGCGGGGCGGGATCGGAATATATGGCGGTCACTCCCGAAGGAGATTTATATCCCTGCCATCAGTTTGTCGGAAATGAGGATTTTAAAATGGGGAATGTGTTTACAGGGATTAAAAATACAACTATCAGGGATGAGTTTAAAAAAGCCAATGTATTGACTAAAGAAGAATGCAGCGGTTGCTGGGCAAGATACTATTGCAGCGGAGGATGCCATGCCAATGCCTATAATTTCAACAAAGATATTAAAAAACCTTATAAAATAGGATGTGAAATGGAAAAAAAGAGAATAGAATGTGCCATATCAATTTTGGCTAATATGTAGAATTAAAAATGTGAATTGGAATTATCGGAGAAAAATAAAGTTTTAGATTATATAACATTATATAATCTAAAACTTTATTTTTTCTATAAATCAGAGCTACACTTTGTAATTACTTGCGTAGGGGGAATTCAAATCAAATTTGATGAAGGAATTCTAAAGTTTAGATAGAATATCATCATGTGAAGAATTATAATTACACTTTAATCCATCTAAAGAAAATACAATATTAAAATCAAAAAAATGGTATATGGACAAAATTTTTTTAAAAACGGTTGCTAAATTCGGAATAAAAATGTTTTTATATAATAAGTAAAGAATAAGAGGGTAGTCCTTACATACTAAAATATTCATATTCAATGTTTTAATGGAAATGTTGTTATAATTATGGGCAGATTGTAGAGGAAGAATGGAGATGATAGTGAAAAAGGAGGGGGGATAAGTGAATAAGCTGGCAGAGAAATTTTTCTATGAAAAGGATGAAAACCGAGATTTATATAATAAGGTAATAACCAATAACGATAGAAAATCTTTGCCAATATTAGAGGAAAAATTTTTTAATTATCTGTTCAAAATTTATTTAACAAGTTATATAAACAAATCAATTACTTATACCGCTTTAAATTTTAAAAAGAAATATAATCTCTTAAACCTTAGGGAATTACCTATTTTGAACATTTCTGACGAAGATTTCAATGAAGAAAAAATCAATAATATTCCGGATATATCTTTAGATTATGTAGAAGAGATATGCAACATTTATGATAATTTTGATTTCAGACAGATAATCTCGGATGAAAAACTATTATCAGCTATTGATATGCTAAGCAACAGACAGAAGAAAATTTTGTACATGTATTATGTCCAGGAAAAGGAAGAATGGGAAATAGCAGTTCAATTGAATATAACGAGGCAGTCCGTGAACAAGACAAGGAACAGAGCCATAAGCAGAATAAAATTTCAATTGGGGAGGGATTAAAGTGGATACATTCAGTAAAATAGTAGCTAATGTTGGATTTCCTATTGCGGTGGCGGGCTTTTTATTATTCAATATAGAAAAGAAAATTGATAAATTAAACGAAATGCTTATAAAAATAATGGAATTATTTGCAACTCAGAAAGATTAAAGGGAGGAGTATTATGGAAGATGAGAAATTTGTAGAACTTTGCAAGTTATCGAAAGCAGGTAATAAAGATGCTTTGAACAAATTAATTCTTATATTTAAACCTTTACTATATCAAAATAGCATGATCGATGGTGTTTTTGATGAGGATTTATATCAGGAATTAAATATAAAATTAATAGATTGTATTAAAAAATTTGATTTTAACTGCAAGGATGAAATTCTTTCCTGCCTGGATATAAAAAATGAAGAGAAGTAAAAAGAGATTATCCTATTGTAAATTTAATTTTATAATAGGATAATTTTTTTAATAAATCGGTTTTTTTATTAAAAGCTTTTATTTTGGGTAAAAAAAATGTAATATATATATATCGTGGTATAAAGGGGGAAAAATGTATGCAAAAAGGATTTATACTCTCACTTATATTTGCAACCTTGGTTGCAGTGTTTGCATTGAAAAATGCGGATAAAGTACTAATTGATTTTTTATTTGGAAAAGTGATGGTATCTCAAGCCTTGATTATTTTTATTTCAACTGTGGCAGGCGCTTTAATTGTGTTTATACTGGGTTTTGTAAAAAATATAAAATTGAAAAAGGCTTTAAAGGAAGCAAACAAAACGGTGGAAGCTTTGCAGAATGAAAAAGAGGAACTGAGTAATTTATTGGAATCGGTAAACGAAAGAGAAAAAGAGGTAACAGAGATAGGCAAGGAGTGATTTCGTGATTGAATTCGATAGGCTTTATAAAATTCATCAATACGACGATAAATTAATTAATAAAATTTCACAAGAATTAAATATTCCGAAGTTGATTGCCAAGCTATTGGTAAACAGAGGTTTTGTTGACTCTTCTCAATGCAGAGAATTCCTTGACACCGATTTAAACAATATGTATGATCCATTTATGCTGAAGGATATAAATAAAGGAGCGGAAAGGATACTTGAAGCAATTAATGAAAAAGAAAAGATATGTATATATGGGGATTATGATGTAGACGGAATTACAAGTACATCTATACTTTTAATTTTTCTTAAAAGTATAGGCGGAGATTGCTTCTATTATATTCCAAACAGGCTTGAAGAAGGGTATGGGATCAGTAAAAGAGCGGTGGATTATATCTCTTCTCAAAAAGCGTCTTTGATAATAACAGTTGATTGTGGAATAACTAATATTGAAGAAGTGGAGCATCTGAAGCAAAAGAATATGGATATAATAATTACCGATCATCATCAATGCGGCGATATCATTCCAAAATGCAGTGCGGTAATTAATCCAAACAGGTCTGATGATGGTTATCCCTTTAAGAAACTGGCAGGAGTAGGGGTGACATTCAAACTAATACAAGCTTTATCTTCTGTATTGAATATTCCTGTAGATTATGAAAAAATACTTCCGTTGGTGGCTTTCGGAACAGTAGCTGATATAGTATCTTTAACAGGAGAAAATAGGATTATAGTTAAAAATGGGCTCAATATGATAAAAAATACAACTAATATAGGAATTAAAGCATTAATAGAAGTTTCGGGACTTAAGGGAAGAGATATTGATTCTTACCATATTGGGTTTGTTATGGGACCGAGATTAAATGCAGCGGGAAGATTGGGGACAGCGAGGAAGGGAGTGGAACTTTTCCTTTCTGAGGATTATGATTCGGCGTTATCTATTGCAAAAGAATTAAGCGAAGAAAATTCAAAGAGACAAAGTATAGAGAATGATATACTAAAAGAAGCCGAAAAATTAATAGCCGAAGAAATAGATTTGGATTCCGAAAAGGTAATAGTGCTGCAGTCCGATAAATGGCATTCGGGAGTTATAGGGATAGTTGCTTCGAAGCTTTTGGAAAAATACTATAGACCTGTTATATTATTCGCGGTGGAAGGAGATACGGCAAGAGGCTCTGCCAGAAGTATTCCTGCTTTCAATATATATGAGGGTTTAAAATCATGCGAAGGCCTCTTGGAGAAATATGGCGGGCATAAGATGGCGGCGGGTATTTCAATCAATAAAAATAACATTTTAAAATTCAGAAAGGAAATCAATAAGATTGCTGATAAGGTATTGAGTAAGGAGGATTTAATTAAAGAAATAGATATAGACTGCGCAATTTCTTCTCAGGATATAGAATTGGAAACTATAGAGGATATAAAGAAGTTAGAACCCTTCGGTATTGATAATCCTACTCCTCAATTCATATTGAAGAACGGCAAGATAGAGGATTTAAGGACTGTAGGCAAATATAGAAAGCATATTAAAATGTCCATTACAAAAGATGGAAAAAAAGTAAATTGTATAGGATTTGATTTAGGAGAGTATGCTAATATATTAAATCCCAAAGATGAAATAAACATTGTAGGTTTCCTCGGCATAAACGAATATATGAATATATTAAGCCCTCAGATATTTATAAAGGATATAGTGGGTAATTATGAATATAGGAATAAATATTATTATTATTTTAAAAGGAAATTAAATAGCGGACACAAATATAATGATGAAAATGAAAATAATATAAGTATTTCTCATAGTAAGGAGAACAGATTTGATTATATCTTTGATATCTTGGATAAAGAAAAGGGAGTTCTTATCTTAATAAATAATTATTTTAATTTAGTCAGAGTGTCTAACAGAATTCAAACCCAGGGAAGAAATTTCATCAGAAGAATTTGTTTGAACTTTGAATGGGATGAAGGAGAGAAAGAAAATTCCGTTGTTTTTCTACCCAATTTAGAATTAATTGATAAAAATAGATATAATAAGATTATATTATATGATTTTAATTTTAATAAGGATGAATTATTCAAATTTTTAGATGACAGCAATGATTATTCTGTTGAATTCTTGGGGAAAGAAGAGGATATTGAATTAAATAAAAAAGTATTAAATTATATAGTTCCTTCTTTAGAAGATATGCGTATAGTATATAGAAATTTATTTTCTGCAAAGAGTAATTTTTTAATGATTGAAACAAATCCCTATGTTCATTCTTTGAGCAAAAAATTAAGTTCCGGATTTACAAAACCAAAACTTGATTTAATATTGGATATATTTAAAGATTGTAATTTAATTGATTATATTGAGAATAACGGTAATTATAATATTAAACTTTTGAATAGACGAAAAGAAAAGATAGATATAATGAATATTCCTAAGGTTAGATATTTACAGGAGTTGTATTCTCAATGGACAAAAAATCAAGAAATGACGAGTAGGTGAAATTATGATAGAAAATTTAATTTTAAAAATAGAACAATATAATCCTCAGGCAGATATGAAGCAAATAATAAAGGCTTATAATTTTGCTGAAACAGCTCATGAGGGACAGCTTAGAAATTCCGGAGAAAGGTATTTTGTCCATCCTTTTAATGTTGCGATGATATTGGCTGATATGAATATGGATACTCCTACGATTATAGCGGGATTATTCCATGATATATTGGAGGATACAAATATTACTTATGAGACTATTGTATCTGAATTTGGAGAAGAAGTGGCTAATTTAGTCGATGGAGTGACAAAGTTAAGAAAGTTGAATTATAAAACCAAACAGGAAAATCAAGCAGAGAATTTGAGAAAAATGGTTATGGCTATGGCCAAGGATATCAGAGTTATAATTATAAAACTTGCAGACAGACTTCATAATATGCGTACTCTTGAATATATGAGCGATGAAAAAAAGAAGGAAAAAGCACTGGAAACATTGGAGATATATGCACCTTTGGCTCATAGACTTGGTATTTCAAAAATTAAATGGGAATTGGAGGATTTATCCCTGAGATATCTTGATCCTGAAGGGTATTACGACCTTGTGGATAAGGTTTCAAAGCAGAGAAAGGAAAGAGAGGCGTATATTCAGGATATTATTACTACCTTGCAAAAAAAATTGGATGAAATGGATATACATTGTGAAATAAGCGGAAGGCCTAAAAATTTTTATAGTATATACAGAAAGATGGTGTATCAGAATAAGAGCTTTGAGCAGATATTTGATTTAACTGCTATAAGAGTAATTGTGGATTCCGTTAAAGACTGTTATGGAGTATTGGGCATGGTTCATACTTTATGGAAGCCTATTCCGGGAAGGTTTAAGGATTATATTGCTATGCCAAAACCTAATATGTATCAGTCTCTCCATACTACGGTTATTGGACCTAAGGGAGAAATCTTTGAAGTTCAAATAAGAACTTGGGAAATGCATAGGACTGCCGAATACGGTATCGCAGCTCATTGGAAATACAAAGAAGGGACTACAAAATCTGATAATTTTGATGATAAACTTACTTGGCTGAGGCAGCTTCTTGAATGGCAGAAGGATCTGAAAGATCCCAAAGAATTTATGGAATCGTTGAAGATTGACTTTTTTACCGACGAGGTTTTTGTATTCACACCGAAAGGTGACGTTATAGATCTTCCCAATGGTTCTACTCCCGTAGATTTTGCTTACAGAGTCCATACGGATGTGGGCAACAGTTGTGTAGGTGCAAAGGTGGACGGAAGGATAGTTCCCCTTGATTATAAATTGAAAAATGGGAATATAGTTAGTATCATTACTTCCAATAATACGGGGCCGAGCAGAGACTGGCTGAAAATTGTTAAAAGCAGTCAAGCTAAGAGCAAGATAAGACAGTGGTTTAAAAAAGAAGAAAAAGATTTGAATTTAAATAGAGGAAAAGAGATACTTGAAAGAGAAGTCAAAAGGCAGGGATATAAACCTGCTGATATGATAAAAGAAGATTGGCTCAAATCTATTGCGAGTAAATTATCGTTAAGTTCGACAGATGCTCTTTATGCGGGACTGGGATACGGAAGTGTTACCCTTTCACAAATAATGACTAAACTTAAAGAATTTTATAAGAAATATTATATCAACAAAGATGAAAAAGATAATATAGGGAAGAATATCGGATCTACTGTTAAAAAAGACCATCCTCTGGCTCAGGGAGTAATAGTCAAAGGACTGGATAATATAAAGGTGCGTTTTTCGAGATGTTGCAATCCTGTGCCGGGTGATGAAATAGTCGGATATATCACAAGAGGAAGAGGCGTATCGGTCCACAGGGCAGATTGTCCCAATATAAAAGAATTAAGAAAAGATGAAAGATTCATTGAAGTTGAATGGGATACTCAGAAAAAGGCTTCTTATAAAGCTGAAATTCAAATAAAAGCTTCGGACAGAACAGGATTTCTTGCAGAAGTAACTCAAAAGATGACGGATTCCAATTTAACGGTAATATCTCTAAATGCAAGGACAAACAAAGAAAAAGTTGCTTTGATTAATATAACCTTAGGGATAAAAGATATTGTAGAACTTAGAGATTTGATGAAAAAAATAAAAAAGATAAAAGGAGTCATTGATGTATATAGGGTGACGAGTTAGGAGAGGGTGAATATATGCGGGCAGTAGTTCAGAGGGTATCTTCGGCAGAAGTGCAGGTAGAAGGTCGGATGGTAGGAAAAATCGGCGGAGGGTTGTTGGTATTTTTGGGTGTCGGAAAGGAAGATGACGAAAAGGATTTAAAGTATCTATCCGAAAAGATATGGGGATTAAGAATATTTCAGGATGAAAATGGGAAAATGAATCTTTCCCTTATTGATGCGGGAGGAGAGTTATTAATAGTTTCTCAGTTTACTCTTTACGGAGATGTAAGGAAGGGCAAGAGACCAAGCTTCACCGATTCTGCCGAACCGAAAATTGCAGAGAAATTTTACGAAGAGTTTATAAAGATGTCTGTTGATAAAGGTATAAAGACGGAAAAGGGAATTTTCGGAGCGGAAATGAAAGTCAGCCTTATAAATGACGGACCTGTTACCATTCTTTTAGATAGCAAAAAAATTTTTTAGGAGGGATAAACTTGAAAATTGAAAGGACTGTTGTGGGGGTTTATGCGGCAAATTGTTATATTGTATATTCGGAAGATACAAATGAAGGGATAGTCATAGATCCGGGTGCCGAAGGAGATATTATAATAGATAAAATAAAGAAATTAGGCTTAAATATAAAGTATATAATAATTACTCACGGTCATGGAGACCATATAGGAGCATTATCTGAGGTTAAACAGTTTACCAATGCTCCTGTACTTATTCATGAATTGGATAAGGATATGCTTAAGGACGGAGATAAAAGCCTATCAAATGTAATTAATAAAAAGAATGTGAATCTGGAAGCTGATATGTTATTAAAAGGCGGAGAAGAAATCAAGGTGGGAAATTTAAAGTTTGAGATAATTCACACTCCGGGGCATACTCCCGGAGGAATAAGCGTTAAATGCGGAAATAGCTTGTTTACGGGAGATACATTGTTTTATCACTCCGTAGGAAGGACGGATTTTCCCGGAGGTTCCTTTGAAGATATAGTAAATTCGGTTAAAGAAAAGCTCATTATATATCCTGACGAAACTGTGGTTTATCCGGGGCATGACAGATACTCCACTATCGGAGAAGAAAAAAAATATAATCCCTTTATTAATTAAGTATACTATCCTATCTCCCTGGGAAACTTAATATATATAAAAGTATGGGAGGTGTGGATAATGAAAAAGAAAAGAATCAAATTAAACCATAAAAATATCGATTTGCATGATATAGAGGAACTTTATGAGATGGGATTGAGTGAAGAAGAAATTGCCAGGGATTTTGATATACCAATAAAATATGTGGACAGCCTGATGAAGGACGCAGATAGAGAAGAGTGAGGAAAATGGTTTATATACAGCTTAAAGGTCATGATTACAGATATGAAATGTATGAGCTTATAAGGGAATTTTTTTTTGGAGAAGATATAATCTTTTTAGATGAGGATGAAGAATATAAAGATAAAGAAATATTTATAGAAAATTTATTGACGGAGAAATCAAATGATTGGACAGTTGAAACAAAAATATACAAAGACGGTATTTTGACAACAAATGTTAAAGATAAGTCCATTCAAAATCTTAACATTGGACGGAAAAGTCTAAATAAGAAGATTAAAAATGGGATAAAGATAAATTTATATGAGTCTTTAACGGATTTTACGGGAATCAAAATTCCCTGGGGAATACTTACGGGAGTAAGGCCCATAAAAATTGTTCATGATTTAATGAATAAAGAAGCAGCTCAAGATGAAATATTTAATGTTCTTGTAAATGGATATAAAATAGACAAAGAAAAAGCGGAATTGATTATTCGTGTTGCCGAAAGACAGAGAAAATATATCGGTGATATTAAAAAGGATGATTTTAGCCTTTATATAAGTATACCTTTTTGTCCCGGCAGGTGCTATTATTGTTCTTTTCCGTCCAATGCCATCGAATCAAACAGATGTTATGTAGATGAATATACTCGAAAATTGATTCATGAAATAGAAAGTATCGGTGAAATCATGAAAAACAGAAGTATCCGCACAGTATATATAGGAGGCGGTACTCCCACTGCCATACCCATAAAAAATTTGGACGAAGTCATCCAATGTATATATAAAACATTTAATAAGGATAATATCGATGAAATAACGGTAGAAGCCGGAAGACCGGACACCATGGACAGGGACATGCTGTCGATGTTAAAGAAAAACAGAATAGACAGAATAAGCATAAATCCTCAGACCATGAATGACAGGACTTTAAAGGCCTTAGGGAGAAATCACAGCTCCGAGGACATAAAGGAAGTTTATTATTTGGCAAAGGAAATTGGTTTTGACATAATAAATATGGATTTGATTGTGGGGCTTCCCAAAGAAGAAATTAATGATGTTATTCACACCCTTGATGAAATAAAAAAACTGAATCCCGAAAATTTAACAGTTCATACTCTCGCAATAAAAAAAGGCTCTAAGTTTATAGAGCACCAAGACTATTTTAAGAAGATAAATCGAGAGAAAATAGAAAAGATGATTGAAATTTCACAAGAATATGCGAAAGAAATGAACATTAAGCCTTATTATTTATACAGACAAAAACAGATGTTGGGAAATTTTGAAAATACGGGATATGCCAAGGAAGGCACGGAATGTATATATAACATAGCTATTATGGAAGAAAAAGAAACCATTATAGGTGCGGGAGCAGGGGCGGTTTCCAAGATATATTATCCCGAAGATAACAAACTTGAAAGAGTTCCCAATGTGAAGGATTTAAGAGAATATCTCACAAGAATTGATGAGATGATAGAGAGAAAATCAAAGGTATTTTTGGGAGATAAAAAAATTGAAAATACGAAAGGCATTGATTAGTGATATTAAACAGATAGCAAGAGTTCATGTGGATTCATGGAGGACTGCATATAAGGGAATTATGTCTGATGAATATTTGGATAATCTAAGCTGTGATAACAGAGAAAGAAACTGGAAGAAAAGATTATTTGAAAATAAGGAGTCAACAGAATTTATGTATGTTGCGGAAAATGAAGAAGAAAAAATTGTAGGCTTTGCATCGGCTGATATAGATAAAGAAGATAAACAATATCAAGGAACTCTCTATACTTTATATATTTTAGAACCTTATCAGAGAATAGGCATTGGAAGAGAATTGGTAAAATCTGTTGTGAAGAAATTAAAAGAAAACGGTATTAATTCGTTAAAGTTGTGGGCTTTTGAAGATAATCCCTCAAGAAAATTTTATGAAAAATTCGGAGGAAAAATAATGGGTAAAAAAGTTTCAAAAGTAGGAGATGTACAACTTAACGAATTATTATACGGCTGGAAAGATATAAATGATATCAGATTTTGAATATATTCAAGGGAAGGGTGCAAAATGAAAAATACTCTTTGATATCGGTCATTACCAACTGGGAGTCAGAAAAAATTTGGAGGATTTTATTGACTTTATTATCGGAATTCATATACATGATAATGACGGGGAAAATGACCTTCATTTGGAAGTAGGGAAAGGAATTATTGAATTTAAAGAAATTTTTTCCCAGCTTTATACAAAACTTAATGATTTAATTTTTGTATTGGAGTACAGAACCATAGATTTTGAAATGATAAATTCAAGCGTTAAATACATAAATGTAGTCATACCGTGCCACCGATAATCACGTCCCGCTTTTTCCAATTTCCTTTATTTTACCAAGATATTTATACTTATACAAAATTTTTTGTTTAACCTCAATAAATTAATTACTGATGTACTTATAAGAATAGATACATATTTTTTTTGATTCCTGAACATAAATTACTTATCATTAAGGAAGATATATGGTATGGATTTATAAGAGATATATATGTATAATTTTAATTAAGAAAGGGTTTGTATAATTATGAATAAACGCCAGGTGGATTTATTAAAAAAATTAATAGTTCAGGATGGTTATCAGCCGTTAAGGTATTTTTCCGATGCGTTTAACATATCGGGAAAAACGATTTCAAAGGATCTTGACGAAGTTGAAAATATCATTAATCCTATTGGGGCCTACATAGAGAGAAAACAAGGTTCCGGCATAAGGCTGTATTATACTCCGTCTCAGTTGGAGAGGCTGAACATTATATTGAATGATGCAAAAGCTTTTGATGGGAATAAGGATTTGGAACATAGAAGAACTGAAATTTTATTGAATTTGCTCATCAATACAAATGAATACACTACAATTCAAAAACTTTCCGATAAATATATGGTAAGCAGGACGTCTATTAATAATGATTTAAATGAAATTCGGAAAAGCTTGGATAAATATAATTTAGAACTTTCAAGGACATTAAAAGGAACAAGGATAGTAGGCAGTGAAATAAATATCAGAAGGGCCTGGGTATTTGCAATTCAAGAGTACGGAAAAATCAATCCTGATTATATTACGGAATATCAAAATATTCGTCATAAGGAACTTAATATTAATGAAATCAGCGGTATTTTAAATGTCAAATCCATTTCATTCTTTGAAAATTTGTTAAACGAATTGGAAAATAAATTGAAATTGGTGGTATATGAACCTTATTATACGAATTTGTTAAGCCATTTAGTGATCATGACAAAGAGAATAATTGATGGGAATTATATTGATGATAAAGCAGGGAATAAGGATTCTGTGTTATCAATAAGCAATGAACTATATAATAGCGCTGTTTATTTGATTAAAGAAATAGAAAAGAAATTTGATATCAAAATTAACAAGGAAGAAGTAGCCTATATCTATAAATATTTAATATCAATAGGGCTAAGTTTTGATGATAATAAAAAAGGCATTAAAGGATCGGATCCGTCATACATTCATTTTACTAAAGGTCTGATAGATATTATATCACAGATGTCAGAGGTGAACTATAATTTAAGAATTGGGTTATACGATAATTTATCATTACATATAAGACCTATGTTAAATAGAATAAGATATAATATCCAGATTAAAAATCCGTTGCTAAAAGATTTTTTAAAGGAATTTAAAGAAGATTTTTTTGTAGTGAAGATTGCTTGTTTCTTAATCTGTAAAAAGTATGGATTTAATATGATAAATGATGATGAAGTGGCATATATTTTATCCTATTTTATATCCGAAGATGAAAAAATTGCCGAGGCTGTGAAAATAAAAACGGTAGTAATCTGTCACAGCGGATACGGGACAAGTCAATTATTGGCTACGCGACTGAAAAATGCCTTTAACAATATTGAAATATCAGGGATAGTTTCATCCAATTCAATTAATAAGATTGATTTGAGTAAAGTAGATTTAATAGTTTCTACGGTGGATTTTGATATAAACCAGTCTTACCTAATGGTGTCTGCATTTTTAAATGAAATAGACAGAGAAAATATAAAAAATTATATAGAAAGTATATTGAGAAATAAAAGGAAATCGTTTTTGAAGGATGATATGAAGGAAATTTCAATAGAAACTATTGGTGAAAAGAATGATATAAAGAGACCTAAGAAGTTCTTCATTGAGGAAAATTTAATTCATATAGAAGACAATACTTATGTATGTCTTACAGGTGACAGAAAAAATTCAATCAGAGAATATTTACCTGAGAAAAATAGAGCGGAAAAGCACATAATCTTTATAAATTATTCTGATTATATTTATCTGTCAAAGGCTGTAAGGCTGTTGATAAGGAAACGGTTATAGGAGAGAAGATAATGGAAGATGAAAATTTAATCAGTGAAGATAATATTCTTTTAAATATTAAACTGAATTCTAAAGAAGAAGTTATCAATAAGCTATCGGATCTTTTAGTGAATTCAAAAGCGGTTTCTGAAAAGGAAGGTTTTATAAAAGATATATATGAAAGGGAAAGCAGGGGTTTTACATATGCCGGAGATTACTTGGCAATTCCTCATGGGTGGTCTGAATATGTAATAAAGCCGGCAATGGCCATTGCCAAAACAGATACTGCCTTTGCTTGGGATAAAGACGGTAATTTGGTTAAATTAGTTATCATGTTTGTTATACCTGAAAATACCGAAATGGAAAACAACCTAAAAAAGATAGGAAAAATATTTTCGGCATTGGGAGATACAAAATTAGTGAAGAAGCTCTTAAAATTAAATACAAAAAAGGAAATAATTGAATTCATTTGTAGTATCACAAAAACAAATTGAAATTAAAATATGGCAGTCAAATAAGCTTCGGGAAATCTATTAAAAGTTAGAAAGATATAAAATTTATAAATATGGAGGTTAACAATAATGAAAAAAATATATTTGTTTTGTGACCAAGGGATGAGTACAAGTATGCTTGCCCAAAAGATGCAGGATATCGGAAGCGAGCATAATTTACCCTTGGAAGTAAAAGCATACTCAATTAAAATTTTAGAAAAGATAATGGATGAAGAAAATCCCGATTGTGTATTGTTAGGTCCTCAGGTCAGGCATTTACTTGAAGATACTAAAAACAGGTTAAAGAATTATGACGTTCCCATTGGAGTTATTGATTCCGCAGATTATGGGATGATGGATGGAGAAAAGATTTTAAAGAAATCAATACTGTTAATGAGAGAATATAAGGAGAAAGGAAAATAATAATGTTTGACAAACTGGGAAAAGTTTTAATGCCTGTCGCGGACAAGTTAGGAAAAAATAAAATTTTAGTTGCCATACATAAGGGGTTTTTAATCTCAACCCCGTTAATTGTTGTCGGCTCTGTATTTTTGTTAATAGCAAACTTTCCGATACCCGGCTGGTCAGAATTTTGGGCAGGAGTTTTCGGAAAAGGATGGGAATCTCATTTTTCTGATATTGCGCGGGCAACTTTTGATATTATATCATTATTAACGGCAGTTGGTATAGGATATTCCTATGCCGGAGAAATAGGAGCGGATAAAATACAAAGTGCAATGGTTTCGCTCGTGTCATTTATAATATTAATGCCTACAACAATTTCCGATAATGGTTTGGCATCCTTAAAGGCTATAAATTTTTCTTATACAGGTCCAAAGGGAATATTTCTTGCGATGATTGTCTCAATTTTATCTGTTCGGATATTTAAATGGGCATACGATAAGGGACATACAATAAAGATGCCTCACGGAGTACCGCCTGCTGTTTTTGACTCTTTTAAAGCTTTAATACCAAGTGGTGTAGTAATATTTGTATTTTTTTTAGTGAGAATTTTATTTGAGTTTACGCCCTATGAATCCGTACATAATTTCATATACACTATATTGCAGGTTCCGCTAACAGGAGCCGTAGATAGTTTGGAAGCACAAATTATTTATATTGTGTCATGTTCTGTTTTTTGGTTATTCGGAATAAATGGTCCTTCAGTTGCAAACTCAGTTTTTTCGCCAATATTCGGGATTCTGTCGGTAGAAAATCTTGCGGCTTTCGAAGCTAAGATGACGCTGCCTCATATATATACGCAGCAATTTGTAGATTTATTTCAGACATTCGGAGGTTCAGGAAGTACTCTTTCTTTAGTTATCCTTATGATGACGGTTTGTAAATCGCAAAGAATTAAGAAGTTGGGAAGGTTATCGATTGTACCAGGAATCTTTGGCATCAATGAGCCCATTATATTTGGACTGCCGATTGTATTGAATCCTATAATGGCTATACCCTTTATAGCGGTACCCTTGATGAATACCGTTTTGTCGGGGGTAGCATTTAAAACCGGGTTTTTACCTTATACAAATGGAGTTGCATTATCATGGACGACACCTTTAGGTTTCTCGGGATACCTTTCAACCGGCAGTTTAAAAGCGGCTGTATTTCAAGTTATATTGTTAATCTTGGGATGTGCGGTATATTATCCCTTTGTAAAGATATTAGACAGGAATTATCTGAAAGAAGAACATTCTCAAACTAAAAAAGATAAAACGGAGGATATTTCCTTTGACGACATATCCTTAGATGATATGTAAGAGAATAAAGTGATTTTTAACGGAGGCTGTATAATGGAACAAATTTTGAACAATAAGATTGACGAATACAAAGAAGAATTATTGAAATCCATCATAGAAGTTATCAATATACCAAGTATTAAAGGAGAAGCAAAAACAGATGCCCCTTTTGGAGAAAATATAAGGAATGCATTGATAAGGGCATTAGAGATAGCTGAAAATTTGGGGTTCAGAACGAAGAATTTGAATAATTATATCGGATACGCTCAATATGGTGAAGACGAAGATTATATAGGGATTTTAGGACATTTGGATGTGGTAGATGTAGGGGAAGGATGGAAGTTTCCGCCTTTCAGCGGACATATTGAAAACGGGAAAATATACGGCAGAGGTGTTTTGGACAATAAAGGCCCGATTATATCAGCTCTTTATGCATTATATGCCATTAAAGAATCGGGATTGAAAATTAATAAACCGGTGAGGATAATATTTGGTACCGATGAGGAAAGCGGCTTTAAGGATATTCCATATTATCTGGAAAAAGAAAAGCCGCCTATAATGGGTTTTACTCCGGATTGCAAATATCCCGTTGTCTATGGAGAAAGAGGAAGAGCAAATGTTCAATTTGAGGCGGATTATAACGATGAGAATTACGAGAAGATCGTCGGGAAATTTTTTGACTTTTTAAACGGTTATATTTTATCCGGCAAGAATAATGGGGATAGGCTGGGTATTGATTTTAGTGATGGAGAATTTGGAACCATGGAGATGAGAAACTATAATATCGGAATAAAACCATCTAAGTTATTATTTAAGCTTAGTTTGAGCTATCCGGCGGGAGTCAGTATTGATGAAATATTGAAAAGGATAAAGTCAAAGTTGAATAAAAATATAAAATTAAATCTTTTGGTGAATTATAATCCCGTTAAATTTGACAAAGATTCTTTTTTGGTTAAATCCCTGCAAAAGGCCTATGAGGATATTACTGATTTAGATGGGACTCCCGTTACGACAACGGGAGGAACTTATGCAAAGATAATGCCCAATATAGTTCCTTTCGGACCTTCTTTTCCTGGACAAAAGGGAATTTCTCACAATCCCAATGAATATATGGATATAAGTGATATAGTATTAAACGGAAAGATATTTGCTCAGGCAATTTATAATTTGGCAAAATAAAAACAGATAAAAAGGGAGGGTAAAATATGAGTTGGGCAATTATAGGTACATGGAGAATGGCCTTGGAAGGCATTGAAAAGGCAGCGGAATTGCTGGTGAATAGAGGAAATTCAGGAGATGCTGTTGAAACAGCCATAAAGATGGTAGAGGATTTTCCATATTATAAATCCGTTGGATACGGCGGCCTTCCTAATGAAAATGGGGAAGTAGAATTGGATGCCGCTTTTATGAACGGTGACACTTTGTCTATTGGTGCGGTAGGCGGAATTAAGAATTTTAAAAATCCCATAAGTATAGCCAAAAAATTAAGTAAAGAAGAATTTAACTGTTTTCTGATAGGGCAAGGGGCAGAAGAGTATGCCGATAAAAATGGCTTTGAAAGAAAGAACATGCTTACTGACAGAGCTATTATTCATTATAAGAACAGATTGAAAGAAACAGCAGACAAAAGGTTAACTCCCTATAAGGGACATGATACTGTAGGAATTGTTTCTCTGGATTTAAATGATTCTATGGCCTGCGGAACATCTACAAGTGGTTTGTTCATGAAAAAAAGAGGAAGATTGGGGGATTCCCCCTTGGTAGGTTCAGGTTTTTATGTGGACAGTGAAATAGGAGGAGCAGTGGCTACAGGATTAGGAGAAGATATAATGAAAGGCTGTATTTCTTATGAAATTGTGAGGCTGATGGGGGAAGGCTGCAGTCCTCAAGAGGCTGCAGATAAGGCTGTATTTAAACTTAATAATATACTTGTCGACAGAAGAAAAAAATCTGGAGATATTTCTGTGGTATGTATTAATAATAGAGGAGAATTTGGTGCAGCGACTAATGCTGAAGGATTTTCTTTTGTGGTAGCTACCGAAAAATTGTCGCTGACTGCTTATGTATGTTCAGTTAAGGATAATAAAACAATTTATGAAGTTGCAACCGAAGAATGGATGGATAACTATATGAAAAAAAGGACAGCTCCTTTAAAATTAAAATAAAAATATAATAATAGGATATAGAAAGACGGTGGAATTTATGGAAGGTATGGAATTATTAAATTTTCAAATAATAAGTAATGTCGGAGATGCAAAATCATTTTTATTTGAGGCTTTAAAAGCAGCAAGGGAAGAAAAATTTAAAGAAGCAGAAAAATTTATTGAAAATGCAGATGAATCCTTATTAAAGGCGCACGAGATACATATAAAATTATTAAATCAGGAAACCCAGGGCAAGCCCATTGATATATCTCTCCTGCTGATGCATGCTGAAGATCAAATGATGTCAACTGAACTGTTAAGGGATATTACAAATGAAATGTTATTGGTTCATAAAAAATATTCTAATAAAATTTAAACACGAGATCACCTTGCGATTAGGTTACGTACAAGGTGATTTTTTATCTTAAAGAGCTGAATATGATAAGTACAGATTAACTTAAAAAGATAAGGGGTATAAGAGACATAACAAGAGTAGATATTATAATGATTATGTAGAGGGGATGACTTTATGGATTTTAAATTAACACCAAGACAAGAGAATTTAAAGAATAAAATTCGTAAATTTGCGGAAGAAAAAATCGAACCTATTGCTTTTCAGCTCGATACAGATAATGCTTTTCCAGAGGACATTGTTAAAGAATTAGGTAAAATGTCTGTAATGGGCCTTCCTTATCCGAAAGAATACGGAGGAGCCGGTGAAGATTTTTTGAGTTATATTTTGGCTGTAGAAGAATTGTCCCGTATAGATGCGGGTATGGGAGTAATTTTATCCGCCCATGTATCATTAGGTTCCTGGCCTATTATGGAATTTGGAACGGAAGTTCAAAAGAAAAAGTATTTGAAACCTTTAGCCTCTGGAGAAAAAATAGGTGCTTTCGGGCTGACGGAAACAAATGCAGGCAGCGATGCCGGGGAAACTGAAACAACAGCTGTCTTGAACGGCGATTATTATATATTGAACGGTTCTAAAGTATTTATTACAAATGCGGACTATGCAGACACATATATTGTCTTTGCTTCTACTGCTCCGGAAATGAAAACTAAGGGGATCAGCGCGTTTATTGTAGAAAAAGGTTGGGACGGATTTACCTTTGGCGTTCATTATAATAAAATGGGTATCCGATCTTCTGCTACAGCTGAACTGATTTTCAACAATGTAAGGGTACCTAAGGAAAATTTGTTGGGCGAGGAAGGCCAGGGATTTAAAATTGCCATGAAGACTTTGGAAGGAGGACGTATAGGGATTGCTTCCCAAGCCTTGGGCATTGCTCAAGGAGCTTATGAGAAAGCTCTGAATTATTCGAAAGAAAGAGTTCAGTTTGGGAAGCCTATTTGCAGACAGCAGGCAATTGCATTTAAACTTGCGGACATGGCGACTAAAATTCGTGCAGCACGTTTTATGGTATACAGCGCTGCGGAAAGAAAGCAGAATCGTGAATCTTATGGTACGGAAGCCGCAATGGCAAAACAGTATGCATCGGATATTTGCCTTGAAGTAGTAAATGATGCGGTTCAGATTTTCGGCGGCTCCGGATATATAAAGGGCTTTGCCGTGGAGCGTATGTACAGGGATGCAAAGATTTGTACAATATATGAAGGGACTAATGAAATACAGAGGTTAATCATTTCCAATGATATTTTGGGCAAACCTAAAACTTCCGCCGAAAAAACTCCGAATAAAGATGATTCGGTTTCGGTTACCCCAAAGCCTTCTAAACCATTGACGGGAAACCGTAAGGGCATATTAATTCAAAATGGAACTGCGGAAGAAAAAGTTCACGAATTATTGAAAGCCGTCGGGAAAGACAATATGATTTCTAAAAGAGATGATGTTGATTTATACGACAGTATAGGAAGTGCGGACGTAGTGTGCAGTATAGGATTGGGACTGTCATCCGAGAAAGATTTACCTATAATAACTAATTTGACTAAAGCCATGAACGCGGTCATAGGATGTTCAAGACCTTTTGCCGAAGAAAGAAAATGGCTCCCTCTTGATAGATTCGTCGGCATATCAGGTCAGAAATTCCATGGTTCCTTATATATTGCGATAGGTATATCGGGCCAAACCCAACATCTTCGTGGGATTCAAGATGCAGGGACAATCGTCGCGATTAATATTGATCCCAACGCTCCTATTTTTAAAAACGCGGATTACGGCATTGTCGGTGATTTATACGAAATCGTTCCTGCTCTTACGGAAATGCTGAATAAATAAAGTGGACATGGGGACGTTA
>NZ_FMIF01000043.1:0-35601 GCF_900095615.1 Sporanaerobacter sp. PP17-6a
GAAAGGGTATATTAATAGAAAATTTACGGGAGGGAATAGCGTGAGAAAGTTAAACGGTATTATTCAGTTATATGATTATGTAAAGAGAAGAAAAGCGGTATTCTTTGGAATGCTTATATTATCATGTATTGTAGCGTTTTTCGAGTTGATACCTGTCCAGTTATTGGGTGCGCTCGTTGACGTAATAGGGAAAGTTAAGTTAACCTCTTATAAGCTGATTTATGTTAAAATATTCGGGACGTCTCCTGTAAATTTAATCATTGCATTTGGTATTGTGTATATGTTGGAAGGCGTGTTTTCGTTGTTATATGGATCTGCGGTAACTTTATTTAATAACAGAATTATTGAAGATGTCAGAAACGATGCTTTCCGGTGGGTTATGAGCGGTGACGATAATGAGAAAATCAGAGTGGGAGATATTATATCAAGAATCACGGGAGACGTGGAAGCGGTTACCAGGGCTATAGCAGGGCCTCTTAACGGATTTCTGACAAGCATACTGTCTTTAATTTTCAGCTTGGTTATATTTGCCCTTTGGAATATAAAACTGGCGGCTATTTCAGCAGCTTTAGCTCCTGTAATATATCTTCTTTCCAAATGGGTTACAAAGAGGAGCCAGGAACTTGCCAGGATGGAAAGAAAATCCTTTGGCAACATAAGCGATTTTTTATCGGACGTACTGTCCAATATTACATTGATAAAGTCATATAGAACCGAAAAAGAAGAAGGCAAAAGGTTTTGCAGATATAACGGTGATATAAGCGGGTACAGAAAATCAACTATGCACCTGTTTAATCGTTATTGGCCGTCGGTAAGGGGGGTTCAGGCCTTCGGGTTTGTGGCAACGCTTTTGATAACATATCACGGTATAAATGCCGGCAGGTTTAGTGTCGGGGATATCCTTGTTGTGTATACGTATTTAACTAAAATTTACGCACCTATGATTTTAATCAGCAGATACGGAAACGAACTGTCTCAGGCGGATGCAGCCTTGGAACGGGTTTTTGAGCTGAAGCCCAAGAGAAATTTCATATCGGCTGATAAACAGGCATCCGATATGGACTACGCAGACAAACCCCTGGCAGTTGAATTTAAGGAAGTTTCCATAAAGAACGATGAAAATTTGGTAATCCATGACTTATCCTTTAGTGCAAAACCGGGGCAGTTAATAGCGATAATAGGGGAAAGCGGCAGCGGGAAAAGTACGTTTATAAATTCTTTGGCTGGACTGACAACCATTAATGAGGGAAAAATTGTGTTAAATAACACGGATGTTTCCAGGGATAAGGAAACTTTGAAAAATTCTTTTAGAATATGTTTTCAAAACCCATATATTTTAAAAAGAAGTATAATTGAAAATTTGAACTACGGAAATCAGGAGAAAAGTGAAAATTTAGATGAACTATGTGAAAAGCTCGGAATCGATGAAATAATCAAAAATAGGGGATATGATTTTAAGCTGGATTCCATAAATAAGAATCTGTCCGGCGGTGAGCAGAGAAGATTTGCATTGTGCAGAACATTAAACAGATATGCCCCTGCTTATGCCTTTGACGAACCGACGGCGGAACTTGACTTGGAAAACAGATTGAAGGTTGTATCGCTGCTCGGAGAAATAAAGGGCAAATCGACTGTTTTTGTTGCAACCCATGATGAAGAATTGATAAAATTAGCCGACAAAGTAATTAAGATTGATAACGGAGTAGGAAAGGTTATTAAAGCAGTTAATTAGACTGATTTATACAATTTAAGAAAACATAGTATGTTTTCTTAGTAACTTTATTGGTAAATTTTATAACTAATAGTGAAGGATTAAGTTATTTCAATACATATTAGTATAGGATTTAACATTAATTTAGAGTTCTGCAGCTAACTGAAAATTTATTAGATAAGGAGGAATTTATGACTTTAAAAAGACCAATACAAATGTGTGTCTTTGCTTTTCTTCAAATTATATTACCTATATATTTGATCTATAATAGTATTGCAAATAGTTATGATACAATATTTATTTTTATTGTAAACAATAGTTTACACATATTAAGTATGTATTTTATATTTTTATCAGTTTACTGGGAAAATTTTAATTATTATTTAAGGTATATATTTTTTATATCAGTAATTATATGTACGGGAATAAGTTTATTTAGATTTGAAGCTAAAGCTGTTTTTTCTTACAAAGGTGTAATAGAAGATATAGATGCAATAATTCTTTTACCTGTCTTTATTGTATTAGTTATAAATATAATATTAAGTAAGCATCAAAAACATAAAAAAATTGATATAGATTTATCATTTACATTTAAGGAGGGCAAATATTTAATTGCTGAAGGTGGGGATGGTAAAAAGTCTTTTTTTACTAATTATCATTATAAATTTAAAGACCATGCGAAGTGGAAGGAGTCTATGAGATATGCAGTAGATATAGTCAAAATTAATAGCATAGGTTTTACAATGGATGGAATTATACCATTGAATAATGAGAAGTATTATATATTTAAGCAAGAAGTGTATTGTCCTATTGATGGTATTGTTTATGAGGTAATAAATAATGTAGAAAACAATATTCCATATAGCGGAAATTACTTGAGGGGTATTGGAAATCATGTAATAATAAAAAAAGATAATTATTTTATAATTCTCGCGCATTTAGAAAAGAATACAGTAAATCTAATAAAAGGTCAATATATTAATAAAGGCGAATATATTGGTGAAATTGGTAATTCAGGATATTCAAACAGACCACACTTACATATGCAGGTTATTTATAATGATGGCAGTAATATATGGAAAGGAACTGGAGTTCAGTTTACCCTAAATGGTAAGATGCCAGTTAAAAATATGAGAATATGTATAGATTAAAATAATGTATAAAATAAATCCAAAGATATATAACAAAATACAGGAAGTTTCCCCATATTTATAGGTACCGGACACAGATTAGACAATACATTCCAAAAATATTTTGATATCGATATTAAATAGATAAAGAATTAAAAACCTGCTAAAAAATACTTGATTTTTATTAGCAGGTTTTTATATTTGAATTCATTTGTTTTTATGACTGTGAATATATTACAGAAAATTAATATATTCGCTCCACAATTTGACAAATCCTAACGTCGCCTTTATGTTATATTATTTATAATTTCATAAATTAAATACTAACATAAAAACATACCTTGTTTTTATGCTACAGAGTATATATTATCTATAAAGTTTTATTTGTAAATATTTTGGTACAAGGAGTGGTCTGATTGGAAAGAAAGGAATATACATTTGGAAAAACCATAGGAGGCTGGCGTTCTGATAAATCTCAAACTGTAACTTTTATAGTCACTGAAGATTGTAATCTCAGATGTAAATACTGTTATGTAACACATAAATCTTCTGATAAAAGAATGAACTTTGAAACCGCAAAAAGATTTGTGAATTATCTTTTGAATTCTGATGATTTAAGATATTCTGAAGCTCTCATTTTGGAATTTATTGGTGGGGAACCTTTTTTAGAAGTGGAACTTATCGACCAAATATGTGATTACTTTAAGATTACTGCATTTAAACTAAACCATGATTGGTATTGGAATTACAGAATAAGTATTTGTACAAACGGGGTTAATTATTCGAATCCTGCCGTTCAAAATTTTATAAATAAAAATAGGAACAAAATTTCAGTTACAATTTCTTTGGATGGTACAAAGGAGAAACACGATTTAAATAGAGTTTTTCCTGACGGTTCCGGTTCTTATGATACAATTAACAAAAATTTGAATTTATGGTTAAGCCAATTTAGAGGAACGACAAAATCAACTTTTGCAAGTCAGGATTTACCATTATTATATGAAAGTATAATTTCACTTTGGAACAAAGGAATAAATGAAGTTAGTGCAAATGTAGTATTTGAAGATGTTTGGAAAGAGGGAGACGACAAAATTTTAGAAGAGCAGCTTATAAAACTTGCGGATTATGTAATTGAAAATGAATTATATGATAAAGGATTTTACTGTTCATTTTTTGATGAATCAATAGGTTTTCCGTATACCGAAGAAGATATAAGCAGAACCTACTGTGGGGCAGGGAAAATGATATCTTTCAACCCGAGTGGTAATATCTATCCATGCTTAAGATATTATGGACATTCGTTGAATAACCATAAAGAATGGGTACTTGGGAATTTGAAGGATGGGGTTGACATGGAAAAAGTCCGTCCTTTCGTTTTATCCACAAACAGAATTCAAAGCGATGAAGAATGTTTGAATTGTGAAATCGCCACGGGTTGTGCATTTTGCCAGGGGTTTAACTATGATGAAGCGCCTACTCCCACAAATTTTTATAGAGCAAAATATATCTGTAAAATGCACAAGGCAAGAGTTAGGGCAAATGACCATTATTTTTCAAAGCTTTATAATCTTTGTGATATAGAAAGAAGTAACGGACAAGCTTTAAAAAAACAAATTTATTTCTTATTATCCGATGACTATGTGACTTATTGTTCATATAAAAACGAAAGTAAAACCGATAATATTATGGAAGAAGATGAAATCATAAGTGGCCTAAAATTTGCACGACAAAACTTTTTAAGACCCGTATTTGTGCATTCAAATAATAGTTTTGACTTTAAGAATATAAAGGAATATTTAAATTATGATATTCTGCACATAGTTCCAGCAAAGTTTTGTGAAACTGCAAAAGAAATTGGCCTAAAGAGGATTTTACCAGTTTATGATTTGGAGAGTGTAAAAAAATCGGATTCATTTCAAGAGAATATAATATTAAATATAAATTCAGATGAAATAGAGGAATTATCGGAATGTCTAAAAACATTGTTTAAAAATTGTAATCGTATAAACCTTAACATAATAGGACTTGATAAAAATTTTAACGAAGAAGTATATCGTTTCCAAATGAAAAAAATAAGCAAATTTTTAATTGAGGAATTGGGAAATAACGGAGTTTTAAAAGAACTTAATTTACTTACAGATACAATTTTTCTTGACAAACATGAAAATTGTATGGCTGGAGAAAACGATTTCATCGTGTCTTCGAAAGAAAAAATTTATACTTGTTGTGCGGAATATTCAAATAACCCTGATGAATTTATAGGCGATTTGGAAAGGGGAATTTTTAAAGATTACTCAAAAAGATTATATGAAATAAAAAATAGCAACTTATGCAGAATTTGCGATGCATATCAATGTAAAAACTGTGTATATATCAACAAATTATATACAAATGAGGTCAATGTTTCACCATCTTTTCAATGCAGAAAAAGTCATATAGAAAGAGATATATCAATTGACATTTTAGAAAAACTAAAGATTTTATCGGAGAAAATTGAATTGCCTCCTATAAGAGAAATAAAGAAGAAAGACTATTTAGATCCCATTTACAAGTTCTCTGATAATATTGAGAATCTTATAGGATATTACAAATATAATAGATAAGGAGGAATTAAAATGAAGGGTAAAGTTATTTGGAAACTTTCAAAGGAAGATTTCAATAATATTCAGGATTTATTTGAAAAAAAACTTGCTCTTGAAAATTTAACCAAAATTATTGATGTTAAGGATTCCGAATTATATGAAAAATTGGTTAAAGATTATGGAAGAACATTTCATGAATTTAATAATTGGTGGAGTGTAATGTCTAAAAAATATAAATGGGAAGGAAGTAACTGGTGGGTAAATTTTGATACTCAAGAAGTTATAAGTCAAGACTGATTTGGAGGCCTTATTATGAAAATAAGCGAAAGGGGAAAACAAACAGTACTTATAATTGCAATAATAGCAGTAGTTGTTATAGGATTTGTTTTGTTAAATAAAACCGGGAAAGAGGATAATGAAAAGCAAGAAGTTTCTAAGAATGCAACAGATACTGAAGAGGGGGAGCTTCATTATAAGGAAGAATCAAGGGGAGAAGAAGTTTTTGAAGATATAAAATACATTAAATTTCTGAAATTTAAAGATAAACCCGTAAGACTTTCAAAGAATCCCCAAAATAACAAGATGTCTCTTATGGATATGGAAACAGGAGATTTAATCTATGAATTTCCCAATGAAGAAATGTATAAGGGAGACGGAATTTGGATAGATGAGGAAGGTATATCTTGGACAATAAAGTATGATGATGATTTAAAAAAAATTTTAGTGAAATCCTTTGATGAAACAGGAAAGGAAATAAATCAAGCTGTTGAAATTGAAAATTTTGAGGGAACTTTATTTGAAGATTCGGGCTTACATATTGAAAAGTTCAAATGCGATGAAAGATATTTATATATTCTTTCCTATTATAAGGATAAGGAGAGTAAAAAGACCTACAGATCACTTCAGATATATAGCAAAGATGGGAAACTTCATAATACTTATAATAATGATACCGTTTCAATATATGACTTTGACGTAGACGGTAAAGGAAGTGTATATATACAAACAGAAAAATCATCCCATGGGCCTTCAAGTATTAACAAGATAAATATAGAAGATGGACTTTTGGAATATCTCATGCCTTCGGAAGGAGAATTTATAAAATATAGCAGAGAAAAAAATCATGTTTATATTTCAAGTCCGTCAGGAGAGGCAATACGGGAATACGATATAAATAATAAAAAAGAATCGGGCGTTGTATTTACCTTCGGAAAGGATTCCACAGTTCTTGGGAAAAGTCCCGAAGGTACGATAACGGATTTTTTCGTAGGAAAAAATAATGATTTTTATATTGCTATTACACCTTATGAAGAAGACGAACCATACAAATTCTTTGCATACAGAGAAAAGGAGAAAAAGAATAATGCCGATAGAGCCGTAACTTTGACGATTACAGCACCTTATAGGCAGGACTTTTTGGCATATGCAATAAAATGCTACGAGATTAAGTATCCGGAGGAAAAAATAGAATATGATTATATTTACAACAATCGTGAGGAATATTTGGAAAACAATGAGCAATATGGGAAACAATTGACAATGAAAATTCTTTCCGGAGAAACCGGGGATGTTGTTATGACAGGTGGGGCAGGACTTGTTTACAGGGATTTGTTTAAAACCGATGCATTTGAAGATTTGACATCTTTCCTTGAAAAAGATCAGAAGTATAAAGATTTAAATAAGAGTGTTTTGAATGGAATAAAAATAAATGATAGAATTCGTGGACTTCCCATAAGCTTTATAGGCTATTATTATCAAGTAGATGACCAGTTGGCTGAAAAGTTGGGTTTAAATTTGGATTATGATAATTTGAAGTGGAGTGAAGTTTTAAAACTGACAAAGATAATAGAAGAAAAAGAACCCGATGCACATTTATTTACAACTATAGAAGAAAAAGAAGATATGTTGATTACAATACTAATAGCAAATATGCCAGACTTAATTGATCTTGAAAAGAAAGAAGCAAATTTAAATCAGAAATGGTTTATAGAGTTGATAAAAGAATTGAAAGAGTGTCTTAAAAGTCCAAACTTTGCGAAGACAGTAGACGAATTAGGAGATGATTGTTTACAAGGTTCATTATTTTGCAGCTTAAACAATAACAAGGGGCCAGGTGCTGACCTGTATCTTTTTGAAAAGTACAACGAAAAAAACAGAAGTAGTATAATCCCCATATTTACGGGTGAGAAAAACAGTAATCGAGTTGCATATACAAATAATATGTATTCAATAAACGGCCGTTCTCAAAGAAAGAAAAATGCATGGAAATTTCTAAGCTTTCTTTTAGAAGAAGAGATTCAGGCATATACCTGGGTTCCTGGAAGCCCTATAAATACGTCTGGAGAAGACAAGTATATTAAGGTTGAGGAAAAAGAGATGATAAATATGAATAAAGAAATTTCGAGAAGATTTTATAAAGAACGAAGAGAAGCTTATAAAAATATTGATTATCTTTATGATATGGATTACTTTAAAAAAGATATTTCAGATCCGATTATGGAATATTTAGATGATAAAATCACAATAGAGGAAGGGATAGAAAAGGCGCAGGGAAATGTGGATTTAAGGCTTAATGAGTAGAGTTGTATACCCAAGAGGTATTCACAATATATTTAAAGGGGGGATATCATGACTTACGAAAGCAAGCTAAAAAAAACAAAGGTTTCGATTTCGCCTATGGCGTGCACAGATTGCGGAAATATATGTTCAAGCGGTTGCGGAAATAAATGCCGAGATGGTTGTGCTACTTTTTGTGCAGATCTCTGTAAGATTGATGTAGGTATACAAGCTATGAATGATCTGGAGAAGTAACGAAACAGCCTTGCAATTATTGATGATTGCAAGGCTGCATACATATATGAAAATTGTGAATTTAAAATAAGAACAAGGAGAAATAAGAAACAAAATGAAATCTAATAAAAATAAAGAAGATAATGAAAAGCTAAAGGTTTTTATTAAAAAATACATTTCTCCGGAAAAAAATAAATTGGTCTTTTTAGTCTTGATGATATTCGGTGGAACTTTTATAAAAAACATAAATCCGTATTTATATGGTAAAATGCTTGACAGTATTTCCTCTTCAAATATGGAATATTTAATAAAGCTGATTGTCATATATTTTGTTGTAACAATATTTACAACTTTATTAGGGATTTATGAAGACTATTTAGGCCAGACCTTGAGTTTTAAAGTGTCAAAAAGTGTTCAAAAGAATATGTTTGATAAAATAATAAGACTTAAAACAAAGGTCTATGATAAATATGATACAGGGGAATTTATGTATCGTTTAAACGGAGATTCCGATGAAATAGTTTCATTTTGCATAAATGTCATTACAAGTTTTTTGCATATAGGGGTCAATATCGCCATTTCATTGTATTTTGTTTTTAAAATTTCAACCCAATTAACTTCGGTAGCGGTTTTTTATATTCCTGCTTCTTTTGCGGTGACATTTTTATCAAGAAAATATTTTAAAGAATTAGCAAAAAGAAGGAAAGAGTATAATGATAAATATTATAGCTTTCAAAATGAAATATTTTCAAATAATACAGGGATTAAAAGTTATATGCTTGAGGATTCGATGAATGAAAAATTCAAAAATTTCATCTCAAGAGATTTTAAAATTTTAAAAAGATCAATTTTTTTAAATAATACAGTTGATATTTTGAATAATTTAATAACTGTTATTTCTTCATTATATGTAATATATTTGTCTGCTATTTTAATAAGGTCAAATTTACTGACAATAGGAACAATGGTTTCATTTAACACATATATAAATAATCTTTTTTCTTCCATATCAGAAGTTTTGAAATTAAATATAAGTAAACAGAATGTCATTATATGTTTAAACAGAGTAAATGAAATTATGTCTAAGAGTAGTGAAAAAAGAGAAACTCCAGGAAATAATTTTTCTTTAAAAAATATAAATTTTGAGGGAAATGAAATTTATTTTAGATATAGTGAAAAAGATAAACCGGTTTTGAATAATTTTTCATTTGAAATATCATCCTTCGGATTTTATGGCTTTGTAGGAAAGAATGGTTGTGGGAAAAGCACAATTGCAAAATTGTTGGTAAAATTATACGATGTTGAATACGGGGAATTGAAGCTTAATGGAGAGAGCTATAAGGATATACCAAAAGAGAAACTAAGAAGAAATATAACCTATGTACAAAAAGAAGACTTTTTCTTTGATGATACTGTATTAAATAATATAAAATTTGGGAATCCTGTTGCAAGGGATGAAGAGGTAATTGAAATGTGCAAAAAGGTTGATTTGGATGAATATATAAATACACTTCCCCAAAAATATGAAACTGTAATCGGAGAGGGAGCATCAATACTTTCAAGTGGGCAAAAACAAAAACTTAGCATTGCCCGTGCATTACTAAGGAATACAAAAATATACATTTTTGATGAAGTGACTGCAAATTTAGACGGAAAATCTGAAAAACTTATAATATCTGTTTTAAAGGAATTAAGCAAAAATTCTGTAGTAATTTTTATAAGTCATAAAGTATCTTCAATCATAGAAAGTGATGAGATATTTTTAATTGATGAAGGAATCGTAGCAGAAAGGGGAAGTCACAATTATTTAATTCAGAATAGTAAGCTTTATTGCGAGCTGTTTAAAAATATAGATTTGAATATTAGAGAGAAGGTGACTTAAATGAAAAAAAGTAAGATGAATGTATGGCTCTTTATTCTTCCCGGGTTTATAGGAGTTCTTTTGTTCTATATTATCCCGTTTTTTATGAGCCTTTATTATACTTTTACAAAAGGTGTAACAGATGTTCAATTTATCTGGTTTGAAAACTTTAAGGATTTAGTCGGGAATCCTACATTTGAGCTTGCAACAAAAAACACGTTGAAGTTTATTTTAATCGGTGTTCCATCGGTTACCTTACTTTCGTTATTTTTAAGCCTACTGATGTCGGATAAGCTTTATGTCTTCCCAAGATGGGCAATGCTTTCACCTATAATCGTTCCTGTTGCATCAGCACTTATGAGCTGGAAAACATTATTTGACAATGAAGGAATTATAAATAAAATAATACAATTATTTGGGTGGAACACAGTAGATTTCTTAGGAGGAAAGCATGCAATGGGGTTTTTGATCTTCATTTTTATAATAAAAAATATGGGATATATGCTTGTAATATTCACAGGTGCAATCTCATCCCTTGAAAAGGAATACAAAGAAGCATTTCTTTTGGATTCAAATTCAAAACTAAAGTATTCATTTAAAATAGTAGTACCTTTAATTACGCCAATAATATTTTTTGTCGTAATATTCAGTATAATAAATTCCTTCCAAATGTTCAGAGAAGCCTATGGGCTTTATGAAAATTATCCACCAAGTACAGCCTATCTGTTACAGCATTTTATGAACAACAATTTTTTAAAGCTTAATTATCAGAGATTAAGCACCGCAGCTTTTATATTGGTAATAGGAATATCCATATTAATATCGGTATTCCTAAATTTCCAAAAGAAGTTTTCAGAAGAATAGGGAGGGATAAAAATGATAAAAAAAGTATTAAAAAATATTTTGATATATTTTATATCAATAATATGTCTTCTTCCTATGATAATAATGATAATAAATTCCTTCACAGATTATAATGGGGGGTTCAGCCTAATACAATACGGAAAAGTTCTATTCCAAACTGAAGACTTTTTCAGAGGATTTTGGAATTCAGCAATCTACATCTTTATAATCATCGGAATAAATATTCCCCTAAGCTTGCTTGGGGCATACGGGTTTAGCAGATTTGAATTTAAAGGAAAAGGCTTCCTATATTGGCTATACATAGTCTTAATGCTAATGCCTTTTCAAGCAACTATGGTGCCTCAATATTTAACCCTAAAAGCGCTAAACATAATAGACAGTCCCAGTGCAGTAATACTGCCTAATATATTCTCAACCTTCGGAACATTTCTAATGGTACAGTATATGAGAAGGATGGACAAAGAAATATATGATGCAGGAAGAATAGACGGGCTAAGCGAATTCAAACTATTTCTAAAAATAGTAATGCCTTTATGTCGTTCAATAATATCCGCACTTACAGTTCTATTATTCGTAAACTACTGGTCAATGGTAGAACAACCATTAGTCTTTATAAGTGACAAGTACTATATGCCTTTGTCAGTAACCTTAAATGCAACAGGAGAATTTAGAGAAATATCCTTCGCAGCAGGAACAGTATTCAGTATATTGCCATTACTCCTATACCAATTTTCCTATGAGGATTTAACACAGGGAATAAGCTTGTCATCAAGACTGGAAGGTTATGAAAAAATTTATATAAACGAAGTAAAGGAGAGAAGAACCCAAAAACAAAAATTAGGAAGAGGAATAATAATATTTATGGCAGCAATGCTATCGTTCACCTTAATCACACAAAAAATTTCCTATATCATGGCACCTGAAATAGAAGTAACAAAAACAAAAAGAGGAGAAATAACAAAAGATCCCTTTGATAAAAAAAGTGAATCCTTAGGAATCTACGATACTATAGTACCCAACAGTGCAATTCACACAGAAGGAGAAAATGTAATCTATGTAATAATCGAAGAAAAATCCATAAGAAAAAGAGACCAACTAGTGAGAATAAATGTGAAGATAGAAGCAACAAACGGATATGAAACAGCAATAACAGGAGTTCTTCCATATAATTCAGAAGTAGTAAAATGGACGACAAAACCTCTAAGAGAAGGAATGAACGTAAGAGTAGTAGAAGGAAGAGGTGAAGAAAATGAAGAATAGAAAAGAAAAAAATAAAATCAAAATAACTTTAATAATAATATTGTCAGTTCTAACCCTTTTGCTATTCTTAATACAAAGAAATATAAAAAAAGAATCACAAAACTTTCCTTCAAAGATTGAAATAATATTTGAAGAAAAAAACGAAATCTATCAGAAACTAATGGGCGGAAGGAAAATAATAGAAGAAAAATATATACTATCTGAAACCGAAGAAAAGGATATATCTTTTGAAGGAAAAAATATAAGCATAATAGGAATAGATGAAAACTACTCTCAAATAAATAATATAGAAATTGCCTCTGGGAAATGGATAACAGGAGAAAATCAAATACTCATAAGTGAAAAATTTGTAAAAGAAACAAATGACTCTTTTTCTTTAGGAGAAACGATGGACATATTCGGAAAAAAGTATAAAATAGTCGGAATATATGAAAATGATAAATACTCAAAATCAAAAATAGAAAATTTATATGTAAAAAAAGAAGATATACCAGAAAATTTAGGAGAGGGAGAAAAAACATTTTACAGTCTTGAAGTCAAACCTAAAGATGAAAACAGAAAAAACTTTGTAAAAGAAAAATTTTTTGAAGACGTAAAAATAATTTCAACAGAAGAACAAGAAGAAATAAAAATCGCAGACTTTACAGAATCAAAGAGAAATCTATCAAAATACTATTATGGATTTATATTTATATTTGAAATTATAGTATTAATATTGCTTACAGTATACCTAATAAAGTCCATAAAATTAAATATAAAAAAGTATCAATTTGGAACAAAAAGAAAATACGGAAAGGAACTTCTTTCGGGAAATATGACAATAGTGTTATTACAAATACTAAAAACATTATTACTGATATTTCTTTGGATATTTCTATTAAGATTAATATTAGAGTTTAAACTATCAACCCCAAGCAGATTTTTACCGCCTACGGATATATTTGACTTCAAATTTTACTCTCGAATTGAAAATATACTTAGAGAAGAATATGGAAAAACCGTTGCAGGATATGGAAAGATATATGCAAATATTATGAGAGTAACAAAGAAGTATTTTATAGAATCAGTTATTTTACTAATAGCATTATTATCAGTTTCAATAAGCTATATGTGTGGAAAGTTTAAGACGGCAGAAAGAAAACTCTAATAAATTTTATAAATAGAAAGAGGAGAGTTTTATGGGAAGGCTATCGTTTAGAAATATAAAAAAAACGTATAAAGGAAATATTCAGGCAGTAAAGGATTTTAACCTTGAGGTTGAAGATAAAGAATTTATAGTTTTGGTAGGTCCATCCGGCTGCGGAAAATCCACAATACTTCGTATGGTTGCAGGATTAGAGGAGATAACAGGAGGAGAATTATATATAGATGATGTATTGATGAATGAGATTTCTCCAAAGGACAGAGATATTGCAATGGTGTTTCAAAACTATGCTCTTTACCCCCATATGACAGTCTACGAAAATATGTCCTTGGGTTTAGAGCTTAGAAAAGTACCTAAGGATGAAATTGCAAGAAAGATAGAAGAAGTTGCAAAAACATTGGATATAAAGGATTTATTAAACAGAAAGCCGAAAGCCTTATCAGGAGGGCAACAGCAAAGGGTAGCTCTAGGAAGGGCAATAGTAAGAAATCCAAAAGTATTTTTAATGGATGAACCTCTTTCAAACTTGGATGCAAAACTAAGAGTTCAAACGAGGATAGAAGTAATAAAATTGCATAATGAATTGGAAACAACCTTCATATATGTAACCCATGATCAAATCGAAGCAATGACAATGGGAACGAGAATTATAGTAATGAAAGACGGATGTATCCAACAAATAGCAACACCTAAAGAGCTTTATTATAATCCTTCAAATATATTTGTTGCAGGTTTCATAGGAAGTCCGCAAATGAACTTTATAGATGTAAATGTAGAAAAAATTGAAGATATAGTTCATCTCAAAACAAAAGAAATAGAAATAGAATTAAACAAAAAGAAAAGTAAAAAAATTGAAGAAGGAGGATATATTGCTAATAAAATAGTAATAGGAATAAGACCGGAAAGTTTAAATCTTATAGAAGATTCTTCAATTACAGCAAATTATATAGAAGGAAAGGTAGACGTTATAGAAATGGTAGGTGCTGAAAGCTTTATACATTTAATAGCGGGGGACGAAAAGATAGTTGCAAAGATAAATTCAAAAGAAGAGCATAGAAAAGGAGATATTTTAAAGCTTAGTTTTGACTGTGAAGATATTTATTTATTTGATAAAGAAAGTGAAAATGCAATAGAATAATTAATCAATATAATGAAGATAGAAAAGAAAAACACATTATTGAAAAAAAGCTAAAGGTCAGATTACTTAGTCTGACCTTTTTCATACTTTAACAGAGCTTACTTATCACTCCGCAGCCCAATCTTTTCCCTGAATTTCCCGTAGGCTGAGTCCTGTAATCGTCGGGATTTTGGTGTATTATTATGGTTTTTCCTATTATGTCGGCGGGCTTAAATTTATTTGTGAAGAAAATCATCTTTGCATAGCCGCTGTTGGAAAACAGTACGGGGAAGTCCCCGGCATGATTTCCGTGGGGCTGATTTGTGGGATTCCAGTGACTTCCTGCCGAGAGAAAGGGATCTGACGGATCTCCTATTTCGCATGTATTTCCGTCGTGTATATGAAATCCGTGAGGACCTATGGGCATGGTACTGTTATGAGCAGGAGTATATGGCGGAAGCCCCCATACTTCCACGTGTACTTCGGTCCCGCCACAAACATTTAAGAATTTTACTTCGCCGTATAAATTAGGTTGTAGCGGACCTCCGTATATATAAGCTATTGCATTATCGCTGCAGCAATAATTATAATCCATATTAAGACCTCCATTTATTTTTATATATTCATATTATGATGCAATAAATGTTAATGTGCCGATGTGAACAAGATGCCTTAACAGACTATAAAAATGATTGTTTTATGGGACAACATATATTATAATAATTATGTGATTACAATATATGTATTTGTAAGGAAAAAGTCGGATGATAATTAAATAAGAGAGGTGAAGTGAATAAACCATGTTTAAAGAAATGAGAAAAAAAGATAAAGAAATGGATAAAAATTCGGTTATCGATATTGTTAAAAATGGGAAATACGGAATAATGTCAACAGTTGGGGATGACGGGTACCCTTATGGAATTCCGCTGAACTATGTGTATATTGATAATAATATTTATTTTCATTGTGCACCGGAAGGACATAAGATTAATAATCTGAAATATAATGAAAAAGTATCTTTTTGTATAGTGGAATTAGCTGAGATTCTTTCCAAAAAATTTACTACAAAATACAAAAGTGCAATCATATTTGGGAAAGCAAGGGAAGTATTAGAAGAAAAAGAGAAAAAGAAGGCTTTTATGGAGCTTATTCATAAGTATTCAAATGAATACATGGAAGCGGGAGAAAGGTATATAGATAAAAGCATGGATGCTGCAAAGATTTTTAAGATTGAAATAGAGGATATTAAGGGGAAGAAGAATAACTAAATCTATATAAAAGGGATGAAAAAAATGCACAGTCCTACTTATGGCAATATATCTTTTGAAGATATGATTTCGAAGATTAAAAATTTTATTTCCAAATCACCTAATAGCGAATACAATATATCGGTAGGAACGGACAGCCAGAACTTTGACTATACAAAGACCGTAATAGTCGTTTCGGTTTACAGAAGAGGTCATGGAGGAATATTTTTCTATGATATAAAGAATGTAAAGAGAATAAACAATCTGATGCAGAAATTATTTTATGAAACGAGTACCAGTTTGGAGATAGCAGTTAAACTGCTGAAAGCCTTTGAAGAGGAAAAAATAAATTTGGGTATAAGTATTCATGTGGATGCGGGAAATAACGGTTCAACTTCAAAATTCATAAGGGAAATAACCGGATGGGTAAATTCATACGGATTTGACTGTGAAACAAAACCTAATTCCTATGCTGCTTCCTCTATAGCGGATAAATTTTCAAAATAATTTTTCAAATACAGTTAAAAGAAAGGTGATAAAATGACAGTTCAAAATGTTGGATTGGTACTTGAAGGGGGAGGTATGAGAGGAGCTTATACTTCAGGAGTATTAACTGCCATGATGGACAAAAATATAAAATTTTCTTATATAATAGGAGTCTCGGCGGGAGCTAATAATGGAGCGAATTTTATTGCCGAACAAAGGGAAAGAAATAGAAAGGTTTTTGTAGATTATGTAAATCATAAAGGATATTCGGGATTTAAATATTTTTTAGGAAGAAAGGGCTATTTTAATATGGATTTCTTGTTTGATAAACTTCCCAACGAATTGGTTCCATTTGATTATGATACTTTTTTGAATTCTCCGGTAATATTTAAAGTTTGTGTTACAGATAGTAAAACGGGAAAACCGGTTTATTTTGAAAAAAAACAATTTCGGTCAAAAGATGATATTAATACGGTTCTTCAGGCTTCCAGCAGTTTGCCTATAATATCGAATCCTGTAAATATTAATGGAAAGCTATATTTTGACGGGGGGATATCCGATTCAATTCCCGTAGAAAAATCTATAAATGATGGGAATAAATATAATGTATTAGTCCTTACAAGGAATAAAGGGTATAGAAAAAAAGAAGAAAAATTAGGGACATTAGGTAAAATATTATTAAAAAATTATCCAGAAATAATTAATAATATAAAAAAAAGACATAAAATGTATAATAAAGCTTTAAACAAAATTGATGAATTGGAAAGAAATGGACAAGTTTATGTGTTTAGGCCTATAGAAAAAATTGAAGTGAGTAGATTGGAAAAGGATGTAAATAAATTGCAAAAACTTTATGAACAAGGTTATGAAGAAACCATTTCTCAAATTGATACATTTGAAAAATGGTTAGAGCATGTTCAAGATATTCATTAAAATATTAAATTCTGACATACCCTATTCCAAAATACAGTATATATAATTAATGGGAAAAGAAATGGAATGGGGGATAAATTAATGATCTTTGAGAGTCGGGGGGCCGAATTTTTAATCAGTCTTTATAAAAATAATTATTTTGATGAAAAAAAATATAAAGAATGGATAAATACTCATGAAATGAAAGAATTTTTAAGACACGAAAGGGCATTGAACAGAAATACAAGTAAAAGTATTTTAAAGAGAGAAATAATTAAGGTATTAAAAGATAGCAGTTATGAGGATATGTATGGGTATTTTAAAATAAAAAGGAATATTGAACAGATAGAGAAGGATTATAACTATATTAACGATAATTGGGAAATTATTGTTAATAATGCGTTGAAAAGATTGTATAATATTATTCCTGAGTGGGTGGAGATAAATCCTCAAATATTCTTATTAGCCGGAGGAGTTGACGGAGGATTTTGTATTTTTGGTAAAAGGATATATATTAATCTGATAAAATATATAGGGAAAATAGAAGAATTTGAAAAAGTTATTTCTCATGAAATGTATCATATAAGGAAGAATCCTTTTAGAAGAAAAAAGTCTTGGATAAAGAATATGTATTTTTATCCTGAGAAGTACTTATATGAATTATTCGGAAGAATATTAGAAGAGGGAATAGCATGTTTAATTCAACATGAGGCGAACTTTATTGCAGACGATCCTGCCGGTACTCTCACGAAAGAAAACATGAATTTTGCAGAGGCAGAGTTTAAAAAATTAAACGAGATGTTGATATTTGTTAAGAAAGGAAAGCCCCAGTATTTTTCATTTCAAAGATTAAATACCTATGTAATAGGATATAAGATAGCAAAATTTCTTTATGAAAAGGACGGATTATTTATTCTGAATAAATGGACATTGGATTATAATTATAAGGAACCGATAAAAAAATATATTGAAGTATGCAGAGAAAGTAATGTAAATTCAGGATTTACGAGAAATATAGAAGAATGGATTTTATATAATATCGTATGAAAGGAGGACGAAAAAATATGTTTAAAATGTTTTTAAAGGAAAAGTGGATTGATATATTTTCACCTGTTAATGGAGAAATCATTTCTCTTGAAAAATTGGAAGGTGACAATTCTGCATTTAATGATATGGGAAAGGGTATAGGAATAATCCCTTCGGACGGGAAAATAGTAGCACCCTTTGATGGAGAAATTGCCAGTATATATAAAAGAAACCATTGTATAATAGTGAGAAATGAAGACGATATAGAGTTAATAATACATATCGGACTTGATACCAATAAATTAAACGGAGAGGGATTTGTAAGACATGTAGAACTTATGGATAAGGTAAAAAAAGGTGACCTTCTTATAGAGGCTGATATTGACAAAATAAAGGAAAAAGGCTTTTCTATTGTTACTCCGGTAATTGTTTCCCATTCAAATAGAATTGAAGAAATAGAAATGTCCGATGGATTTTTAAAAAGAGGGGAAGATGTTATAATGAAGGTAAAAATGAAGAAAAAATAAGGTCGATATAATTATATTTGAAATTAAAATTCAAGTTTTAAAAATATTAAAGAATTGGTGTTGAACAAAATATGATATCAATTGATTTTTTAATTGCTAAGCATTTTTTTAGCTTTATCTAAAATAAAACTAAAAAAATGCTTTTATTGTTAATTTCAAAGCGAAAAAATGAATAAGAAATTGATAATAGGGGGTTTTTAAGAGAAAGTTATAATGTTATACTTTATATTAGAACAGCAGTTTGGAGGTATATATATGATTAAGATAATCCATACCGGAGATTTACATATAGGAGTCCAATTTAAAAATACGAGCTTTGACGGAATACAATCTAAAAAACGAAGGATTGAACTTTGGGAAACCTTTGAAAGGATTCTGAAAAGGGCTGATGAGAATAAGCCGGATTTTCTTATTATCTCCGGGGACCTATTTGAAGAAGATTATTTTACTATGGGAGATATAAAGAGGATAAGAGACGGCTTTAACAGTATCAAAGGAGTAAATGTAGTTATATCTGCAGGAAACCACGATCCCTTAGATGAAAAATCTTTATATAATCTTATACAATGGCCCGAGAATGTATATATTTTTCATAATGAAAAATTGGAGAAAAAGGAATTTAATAGTCTTAATACTGTTATTTGGGGTTATAGTTGGAAGGAGAAGGAAGAAAAAAAGAGATTATTTGATGATTTGGACAACATAGATAAAGATAAAATCAATGTTCTTGTTCTTCACGGGGATATTTTAAATAAGGATTCCCCGTATATGCCCTTGGATATGGGGGAAATAGAAAGCTTAGGGTTTGACTATGTTGCATTGGGACATATACATAAACCACAGTTTCTGAAAGATAGGATTTCCTACTGCGGAAGCCCCGAGCCTTTAGACTTTGGAGAAACGGGAATTCACGGCATAGTTGAGGGAGAAATTGAAAAGGGAAGAGTATCATTGAAACTGATTCCTTTCAGTAAAAGGATATTTGTAAACAAGGAGATAGACGTCTCCCATATTGCCGGATTTTCAGATGTTATACAAGCTATTAAAAATATAGACGATGAAAATTCGAGGCGAAAAAATTTCTACAGATTAACTTTAAAGGGTATAATGGATAGAGACATCAATTTGGATTTGGAAGAAATAAAGGAAATACTTAAAGATGAGTTTTATCATATAGAAATAATAAATTGTACAACTCCGGATTATGATTTGGACAAACTTTTGAAGGAAAACAATAATAATATTATCGGGATTTTTATAAAAGAGATGATGAAAAAAGGCCTTGAAGATCCTATTGTAAAAGACGGACTTTACTTAGGGCTTAAAATACTTCTTAAAGAGAAGATGGGTGAATAAAGATGGTAATAAGAGAATTAAAGATAAATTCCTTCGGAAAATTCAAGAATAAGGAAATTGAATTCAAAGATGGTTTCAATCTTGTATATGGAGAAAATGAATCGGGAAAGACTACTGTACATAAATTTATTGAGGGAATGTTATTTGGATTTTTTAAGCCTTATTCCAAAAAGAAAATATATACTGCAGACCAGAAAAAGTATATCCCCTGGACGAAAGAAGGCTATAACGGAATTATTAAATATTCCTATAATAACAATATGTATAGAGTTGAACGTAACTTTTTAAAGAAACAGGATGAAGTGAAAATATTTGACGATATTACAGGAGAGGATATCACTGATTTTTTTGAATATGATCCTGTATTGAGGCAACATATTCCCATACTTCCTGAGATGAATATTAACAGTATCATATATAAAAATACGGTAAGCATAAGTCAGATGAACAGTAAGATAGAATGCTCCCTGTCGAAGGAAGTAAAGAATAGTTTGATTAATGTAGGAAAAAGTTTAAGTGAAGATATCTCCATTAAAAAAGTAACGGATTTTTTTAATAATGAAATCGACAATATAGGGACTAAAGAAAGAAAGAAAACTTCTCCTTACGGAAAAGCTGTTGAAGAACTGGATGCCTTGTATAAGGAAAAAGATAAGACCGTTAAGGAATTGGAAATCGTCAATGATTTTTTGTGGAGGCTTCAGGGAACGGAAGAAGAAATAAAGAGATTAAAAACTGATAAGGAAAATGCTGAAATAGAGGTAGAAAAGATAAAAAAATTGCAGCTAATAAAAAAGTATAAGGATGCTTCTCTATTAAAGAATAGTATTGAAAATATGGAAACACAAATTGAAAAATTGAAGAAATATGAAGATTTAAATTTCGATGAATATGGTGAAATAGTATCTCTGACAGGAGAAGTTTATAACTTTAAAGAGAAAGTTGATAATTTAAAAAATGAGATAGAAGAAAAAAACATACAGATCAGAGAGGTTGAAAGGAAAATATTAAAATTAAAAGAATTTGAAGATATGGATGAAAATAAAATAAAAAACATTGTTTCTTCTCTTCAGGATTTTTATATTAATAATAAAAAACTTAAGGAATTGAATGAAAAAATAAAGGGAAAGGCAGAACAGAATATATATAATACAGGTGAATACGAAAATATTTCCGAGGATTTGTATAAATATGAAGAATTGGAAGAAAAAAAGAATAAAATTCTTTATGACCAAGATTATTCAAAATCTTTATTTTTAAAAGTCAGGCTGGAGGAAAAGGAAAAACTGATTAAAAAAAGTAATTTATTTTTTATATTACTAATGGTAGCTCTTTTTTCATTTATCGGAATGGGATTTATAAATAAATTCTTATTTATAGGAATTATACCTATTTTTTTATTTATTATATATATTATATCCCGAAAAAAGGAAATTGAAGATTATGTTGTCAACTTGAAGGGACAAATAAATGAGATTAATAATAAAGAAGAAAATAAAGAAGGAGAGATCGGGAAAATAGAAAACGAACTGAAGAACATATTGAGTAAATATGATCTCAAATCTAAAATTGAACTGAAAAAATTATTAAATTCAAATTATGAAAGAGATTTAAATTTAAAGAGCGAGGAAAAAAGTTTAAAGGATATTAAAGATGAAATAATTGAATTAAATAATGTTGTAAAAAAGTTACGGGAAGATTGTAATGATTATTTTATTAAATTCAGTTTGGATGAAAACTGTTCTTTAAATGATATTAAAAATATTGAAATAAATTATGCGGATTATAGAAATTTACTGGATAAGCATAGAAACTATATGGAAGAAAATAACAAATTAAAGGGAAAATATAATTTTTCTATAGAAGAAACAGAAAGGGTATCCAAGAACATAAGAAAATTGCTTAACAAGAATAAATGCAGCTCTCTTGAAGAATTTAAGGAAGGGTTGAATAAGAAAAACGAATATAAAAGTTTAAAAGATAAATTAGAAAATGATAATATACTTTTAAATAATATTTTGAATGAAAATAATTTTGAGCGGTTAAAAGATCAGGTCGGTTCTTTCAAAGAAGATGTAGACTATTTTCATAATGAAGAAAATAAGGATGACCTTATGGACCGTATTAAGAAATTGGATACAAGGATTTCCAAATTATATATTGATAAGACAGTATTTGAATCTAATATAAAGAATGCTTATTCGGGTATAAGACCTTTGGTAGAGATAATTGAGGACATAGAGAGAAAGAAAAATGTTATTGATTATTATGAGAACAAAATTAAGTCTTTAGTCTTAGCAAGGGACACTATAGATAATATTTCAAAGAATATTCATAAGGAATTTGCTCCTCTTTTAAATGAAAGGATAAGTAGCTTAATCAGGATGATTACTGATGAGAGATATAAAGAAGTTAAGATTAGCGAAAATATGGATGTTTCTGTAGAAGATCCGGAAACCGGAATGTTAGTAAATATAGAACAATTAAGTGGAGGAACTATGGATCAGCTTTACTTTGCAACTCGATTTGAGATTATGGATACTATGGAAGAAGAAAAGATACCGTTAATATTAGACGATTCTTTTGTTCAATATGATTATAACAGATTGAAGAATATTTTAAAATTTTTGTCAAAAGATGTTTCCGGCAGACAAATAATTCTTTTTACATGTCATAGAAGAGAAAGGGAAATATTAGATGAATTAGGTGTTAAATATAATTATATAAACCTTAGTTAAAGTAATACTTTAACTAAAACAAAACTGTATATTAAGCCATATTATACTTAAAGTTAATCTTTAACTTTAAACCGAGAGGTGATGTAATGATTTATGGGATAGGTGATTTACATTTAGACAATACAAAGACAAAACCCATGGATATATTCGGAAGTTTATGGATAAATCATGAAGAAAAAATATTCTCAAATTGGAAAAAAGTAGTAAGCAATGAGGATGTAGTTTTAATTCCCGGGGATATTTCTTGGGCAATGAACATAGAAGAGGCTTATTTTGATTTAAAAAAGATAGATTTACTTCCGGGCAAAAAGGTAATAACTAAAGGGAATCATGATTATTGGTGGGAAAGTAAAAGAAAATTGAAATCCTTGGAATTGAAAAGCATCTTTTTCCTTCAAAACGAAAGTTTTGATTTTAACAAAGTTTCCATATCCGGAACAAGAGGATGGATTTCAAAGGATTCGGAAGGGTTCGATTCCCATGATGAAAAAATTTTTTCCAGGGAATTAAATAGGTTAAATCTTTCTCTTTCTCAGAAAAAAGAAAATATTGACAAGAGAATTGTAATGCTTCATTATCCTCCTTTCAATATGGATTTAACTCCTAACGAATTTGTCAGTCTCATGAAAGAAAAAAAAGTGGATTTATGCATATATGGCCATCTTCACGGAGAAGGACACAGATATGTTGTTGAAGGATTAATTGAGGGTATAGAGTTTCTATGTGTTTCAAGTGATTATTTGAATTTTTGTCCCAAGAAATTAATGTAATTAAATAGGAGGAACATTTATGAGTAAGGAATTAGAAGTAAAAATATTAGATATAGATTCAAAGAAAATGGAGGAAAAACTCAAAAATATTGGAGCAAAATTGATAAAAAAAGAATACCAGATTAATATAATAATTGATGGAAAAGACAATTATATTCAACAAAAATTAAACAGTTATTTAAGAATCAGAGAAACTCAAGATTTAATGTCCAATAAGGTAAAAGATACCTTTACTTTAAAACAAAATATTTCTAAAGATGGGATAAGAGAAAATATTGAAACCGATGTAGACATCGATAATAAGGAAAAACTTATATATATACTAAAAACTTTAGGGCTTAATGTAATACATGAAGGAAAGAAAAAAAGAATTTCTTATATGTATGGGAAAGTCAGATTCGATATAGATACGTGGGATAAAGACACATATCCTTATCCTTATATGGAAATAGAAGTTGAGAAGAAAGAAGATTTGAAAAAAATATTAGAACTATTGGGAATAGATAGAAATAAGATAAGCACAAAATCGATTGCTGAATTAAGGGAGGATTTAAGGATTAATTTGTAACCAAAATTTTTTTTAGGCATAGAATAAGTATTATAGGTTTATACATAAAGGGGGGATTGTGATGTTTAGCGATCTGTTTAAAGGAGGAAACAACAATTTTATATTGCTCTTTCTGTTTATAATACTTATTTTTGGATTTTCTGGTTCATTCGGTTTGAATACGGATTCTGAAGGAGGAGGAATATTAGGAAATATATTAGGAAATATATTAGGCGGAATTGATGAGACATGGATATTTTTAATCTTCTTAATAATTCTTTTCTGTAATTTTTAGCAATTTGTCTTTACAAAAGAGGCATATTATAGTATGATAATTATGGTGATAATGATAATCAATATCAATATTATAATATGAAAGGAAGCGATTTATAAATGAAAAAATTAAGTATAATATATTGGAGCGGTACGGGGAATACAGAAGAGATGGCAAATATTATATATGAGAGTGCGAAAGAACAAGGAGCCGAAGTTATACTTAAGTTTGTAAATGAGGCAGCTTTAGAAGATATATCAGAATCCGATGTAACGGCTTTAGGGTGTCCTGCCATGGGAGATGAAGTATTGGAAGAAAGCGAAATGGAACCATTTATAGAATCCATTGAAGATAAAATCAGCGGTAAGAAATTAGCTTTATTTGGTTCTTATGGATGGGGAGACGGAAAATGGATGATAGATTGGGAAGAAAGAATGAGTTCCAAGGGAGCTAATATAATACATGATGCCTTAATAATTAATGGAAAACCGGAATCTGATGAAGATACAAATCTTTGCAGAGAATTTGGAAAATCATTAGTTAAGTAAAGCCATTTTTATTAATGATAATTTTAATAAACCCCTTATACCAACATCAGAATTTTAATTATTCTGATGTTGTTTTATTTGTATTATTTAATTTTTTCTCTGTTTCTCAATAGAAATTTTATACAGTACAGCCCTGATAAACCTATTAATCCATATATTAATCGGCTCAATATATTGGAAGAACCTCCAAATATGGTAGCTATAAAGTCAAACCTGAATATTGCTATGATACCCCAATTTATAGCACCAATTATTACTAATATTAGAGCAAATGCATCCATAAAATACCTCCCTTTAAAGTTTATTGTTTATATTATTGCAATATATTAAGATTAGTATTCTTAGTAACAGACAAAAATATTTATTATAATTTTTGTTCTTAATAAATAAGGATTTTTTACATATTTTATTGGAATAATAATAATAACTATCTATCAATAAATAAAAGAGGAAGGTGACAATATTGAAATATAATCAGAGATGGTCTTTGATTTTTATTTTTTTAATGATTCTTACCGGATGCAATTCAAATATTTCGGAAAAACCCAATACGGATAAAGGAACAGAAAAAGAAAATCCCGAAGAGGGTTATTATAATTTTGTTGAGAGAGATATAAATTCGATTAGCATTAATGAAGAAAATAAAATTACCGATAAAATGAGTAAGAGCAATAGAAAAATTTTATCTATGGCGGATTCCAAGAACTTAAATACAAACAATAATTTTGTTCTTTTAAGAACTTTTAATACTCAACTGCCCCAAGGATTAGCGTTGAATTTAAGTTATAAAAAACACTTAATGCCCTATGATTATTTTTTAACTACCAAAGATAATGTGAAAGTATATAATATGCCTTCTGTTGATGGAAATGTAGTGGGAGAATTTAATAGTTTGGAAAAAATAAATCTGTTAAGTGAGGTTAAGGGCGAATATATAGAGAGCACAAAATCTCAAAAATGGTATGCAGTGACATGGGAAGATAATGATTTGGGTATTTTGTACGGTTTTGTTCCTAATGGTTCGGGAGAGATAAGGAGTTTTAAATTTGATACCATGTTTTCAAATTTAAAAAAATTAGAGGATGAATTAAATAAAGGAAAATATGGATATATTTCTAATTATCGCGATGCTAACGGTTCGCCTCCCCTTATAAATAACAAAGGAATCGACAAATATGGAGTTCAGGCTTATCAAAGTGCTCCCGCATATTCTGATTTAAACAATAAAAAAGAATTCAGATATTTTCCCGATGGAATGATAGTATTTGTTCAAGGAGATGTTAAAGGGTACTACAAGGTTAAGGCTTTAGGATATGAAGGGACGTATTGGATTCCCAAAGAGTATGTATCCTTTGATAACAATATTGATAAACTTACCAAAGCGGTGGTTGTTGATGTAACCAATCAAAACCAAGCAGTATTTGAAAAAATATCGGGAAGCTGGAATATGGTTTCTTATAATTTGGCAACTACGGGAGTAAGAAGTGAAAAGATGTTTGAAACTCCTATAGGAAATTTTAAAGTCCAAGAAAAGAAGGACAAATTTGAGTATTTAAATGATGCCACCGGAGAAATAGCGGGATATGCTCCTTATGCCATAAGATTCAGTCAAGGGGGATATATTCATGGAATTCCTGTAGAATATGTAAAAAAAGACGGAGAAAAAATCGATCCGGGTATGAAGGAGGAATTAGCTACCTTGGGAACATTTCCGAGATCCCATAAATGTGTGAGGAATTATACAAGCCACGCTAAATTTTTATATAACTGGGTAAGTCCAAATGATACGTCAGTAATAGTATTTAAATAAATATTTTGAGAATAAAATACAGTTGTGATATTATAAAAATAAGGAAAAAAGAGAGAATAGGGGGTAATATTTTGAAAAATAGTAAAATTTTATTGCTGGAAATTGTGAAAATAGCAACTGTAATAGGTTTTATGGTTTTATTCGGGAAAGAGGGCAACTGGATATATGTTGCAGGAGCAATTATAATTATTGTATTTGATTTAATAATTAAAAGATTATTTAAGAGTTCAAAACAGGTTGATGAATTAAAAACCGGTATTAAAGAAGTAGCTGAAGGAAATTTATCTAAAAAGTTCAGTGCTAAAGATGTGGAATTCAAGGAAATAGCGGATAACCTAAATAAAATTATGCAGGATTATCGATCAGCTTTGGCACAAATACTTTATAATTCGGAACAGACTTCTAATGTAACAAAAAAATTAGCTTCTGCAACGGAAGATACCAATAAGGCTTTGGAAGACATCGCGAAATCCGTAGAACACATGGTGGGAGGGGCTTCCCAACAAGAAAATATGATCGAGTCTGTAATTAAAGAGACAAAAAATTTAGAAGAGATTTCAAATGATACATCTAATGAAAATGTCAAAATTCATGAGCAGTGGGAAAAGACCAATAAGGATTTTGATGAAAGCAAACATAATTTGGAGGATTTAGCTGACGGAATGGTCAGCAGGACTTCCAATAATAGAAATGTATTGGACAAAGCAAAAGAAATGTCCCAAAATATTAAAGAAATAAATAACATAGTAGGGTTGGTAAGAGGAATTTCAGAACAAACAAATATGCTTGCATTAAATGCGGCTATTGAAGCTGCCAGAGCAGGTGAATATGGGAAAGGTTTTTCAGTGGTAGCAGATGAAGTCAGAAAATTAGCAGAGGAAACAAAGAAGGCCACAGATAATATAGACAACATGATAATGAAGTTTGGAAATGAAATAAGCTTTTTTCTAAATAATTTGGAAGAAAGCATTAATAAAGAATTATTGGATACGGAAAAAGTCCAAAGTACTAAGTCCTCTTTTGAAAAAATGACTAAATCTTTGTCAGAGGTTGATATTGTTATAAATAATACCAAAAATAAGATGGAGACTCAGAAAGATGTTCTTAAAAAAGTATTGGATAGCTTAACGGAAGTATTTCAGATATCTCAGGAAACGGCAGCCGGTACTGAGGAAATTTCCGCTTCTGTTGAAGAACAAAGTGCCATAATGGCGGAGATTTCTCGTGATGCAAGTGCCTTGGATTCAAGAAATGAAGAATCGAAGAATATATTGCAATCCAGTTCGAAAATCAAGATTGAAAAAAATAAATTAGATAACATTATAAATAATAACAAAAAAATAATAACTGAGTTGGCCGGCAGAGATGAAATAAGGCAGGTTAAAGATAATTGCAAAGGTGTGTTTAAAGAATTTTTAAAGAAATATCCCGGCATCGATGCCATATACTTTTATGATATAAATGGAAAATTGCTTGCAGACAGTGAGGAAGGAATGGATTATATAGATCCTTCAGACAGGCCTTGGTTTCAAGAAGCCATTAAAGGAGAAGTTTATGTTTCCGATCTTTACCTGGGCATAGATTGTAAGAAGGTAATAGTTACAGCTTCATCTCCTGTTTATAATCTACAGAACGAAATTGTAGGAATAATAGGTCTTGACTCCATAATAGAAAGTTAAAACAGACTAATATAAAATATATAAATTTAAAGTTGATAAAAAGTCTTCTGTTTAATATCTGAATAGAGGACTTTTTGTTTTTTAAAAAGTTTTTAAAAATTATTAAAAAAGTTTTTAAATAGTATGGCATATTTATATAAATGTGCTATAATATATATTATAAATGCTAAGGGAGGTATTAAGATCCATGACATACAAATATATAAAATGGTTTGACGAAATCAGTAAAGAAGATATACCTATAGTAGGGGGAAAGGGAGCAAATTTAGGAGAACTGACACAAAAGGGAGTAAGCGTACCGCCCGGGTTTTGTATTACTGCAAAAGCATATAGTGATTTTATATCGAAGGAAGAATTGGGAGATAAAATTAGAAGAAAGATAGAAGGATTAGATATAGAGGATTCAGCGAAGCTACAGATGAGAAGTTTGGAAATAAGGGATATTATTAATAATTCTCCTATGCCAAATGAAATAAAAGAGGAAATAGAAAGAGCATATAAAGAATTTAGTATAAAAACGAGAATTGAAAATCCATTTGTTGCTGTCAGAAGTTCTGCAACGGCCGAAGATTTACCTGAAGCTTCTTTTGCAGGTCAACAGGATACATACCTGCATATCAGCCGTATAGATGAAGTATTAAGGTACACCAGAAAATGCTGGGCATCTCTTTGGACAGCAAGAGCAATTTATTATAGAGAGAAACAAAATTTTGATCATTTTCAGGTTTCATTAAGTGTAGTCATTCAGAAGATGATTAACAGCGAAAAATCTGGGGTAATGTTTACGGCTAATCCCATAACAAATGATGTTAATCAGTTAATGATAAATGCCAGTTGGGGTTTGGGGGAAGCTGTTGTGTCGGGAACTGTTAGTCCGGATGAATATATTCTTGATAAATGCAATAAAAAAGTAGTCGAGAAGCATATTTCCGAAAAGGTTGTAATGGTAGTTAAAAACGAGGAAGATATCGGAACGGTGGAAGTAAGGGTATCGGACTTTTTAGGATATGATTTTATCAATAAGCAGTGTCTGACAGAAGAAGAAATAGATGAATTGGCCGAATATGGCATAAAAATTGAAAATATCTATGAAAATTATGAAGATATCGAGTGGGGATTCGATAAGGATACAAAGAAATTATATATATTGCAGGCGAGACCTATTACTACATTAAAAAATAGAGTAAAGAAAGAGGTGAATTCTATGGGAGAAAAGAAAGAATTAAAGGTACTTACTAAAGGATTATCGGCTTCGCCGGGAATTGCATGCGGAAATGTAAAGAATATTTCAAATATCAGCGAGATTTCAAGAATAGAAGATGGGGATGTTATTGTAACGGTGATGACTAATCCGGATATGGTCCCAGCCATGAGAAGAGCCCGTGCAGTAGTTACCGACGAGGGAGGAAGAACGTGCCATGCGGCAATTGTTTCAAGGGAATTGGGAATTCCATGTATAGTGGGAACTAAAACCGCTACCGAAACTCTTAAGGAAGGAATGAGTATAACGGTAGATGCAACAAGGGGAGTAGTATATGAAGGAAAGGTATTTAAGAAGGAAAAAGAAGACACAGGGAAATCAGATATATCTTCCCAAAATCCCGCGGCATTAGACAATTTAGTATATCAATTGTCTCCTATTACGGCAACTAAAATATATATGAATTTGGGAGAACCTTCAATTATAAATAGATATAAAGAATTACCTTTCGATGGGATTGGACTTATGAGAACCGAATTTATATTTACTAATATGATAGGAGCCCATCCTATGTATTTGGTTAAGACAAATCAAGGTAAAGTACTTATAGATAAGATGTCGGAAGGAATAACTACGGTTGCTCAAGCAATATATCCGAAGCCTATTGTTGTGAGACTTAGTGATTTCAGGACTAACGAGTTCAGGGGTTTAAAAGGCGGAGATGAAGTAGAACCCGTTGAAAATAACCCCATGATAGGATGGAGAGGCGTATCACGATATATATCTCCTGAATACGAGGAAGGTTTTAGACTTGAATGTAGGGCACTTAAGAAGGTAAGGGAGGAATACGGACTTACTAATGTTTGGGCGATGCTTCCATTTGTAAGGACTACTTGGGAACTGGTAAAGGTTAAGGAAATAATGGCATCGGAAGGACTGGTACAAGGAAATAATTTTAAATTGTGGATAATGGCAGAAGTTCCTTCCGTAGTATTTGAAGCAGAAGAGTTTGCTCAATTGGTTGATGGTTTCAGTATAGGAAGTAACGACCTTACTCAATTGATAATGGGAGCAGACAGGGATTCCGGGATATTAAATAATATGGGTTATTTTGATGAAAGAAATGAAGCAGTAAAGAAAGCAATATCCATATTAATTAAAGCTACACATAAATACGGAAAGACTATTTCCATATGCGGCCAAGGGCCGTCCCAATATCCTGAATTCGCAGAATTCTTAGTTCAAGAGGGAATTGACAGTATGAGCGTCAATCCTGATACGGTCAATTATACCAGAAGGTTGGTTGCCTCTGTTGAACAGAGAATTATACTTAAGCAAGCAAGAAAATTAAAATAGACAGATAGACCCTATTATAGGCTGATATTTTGGTAGAATATCAGCCTACTTTTTATTTTCTTCCACCCATTTTTTGGCTTCTATAACTCCTCTGAGACTTGGTATGGATACTTTAGATTCAGGTTTTAATTTTTCCGTATCGTCATAAGCATTCATACTTTGAGGTTCAATGGGCATATCGGGTTTTTTAACCTTTGTTTTTTTCTTTTTCATATTTTCACCTCTTCCATTACTTATTATTTACATATCAGAAAATAAAATTCCGGGATAAACTTATTTTTTAAAAGAATCATTTATGGTAGACTAATAGGTGAATTCGAATTATAAGGGGGATGAAGATATGGACTTCAAGGAATTAGATAGGGAAATTGAATTTATTGTAGAACTGGACAAGATGAAGAGCATATTCAGACAGACGAGTCTTATAAACGGTACAAGGAGAGAAAATGATGCGGAACACTCTTGGCATTTAGCATTGATGACTATGATATTATCGGAATATGCCGATAACAAGATTGATGAATTTAAGGTAATAAAGATGGTGGTGATCCATGATTTGGTCGAAATATACGCAGGAGATACATTTTGTTATGATGAGAAAGGAAATATGGATAAAAAAGAAAGAGAACTTAAAGCAGCGGAGAAAATATTCGGAATGATTCCGGGGAAGAAAGGAGAAGAATTGAGGTCCCTTTGGGAGGAATTTGAGGCAATGAAAACGGATGAAGCCTTATTTGCAGCTTCCATGGACAGACTTCAACCCTTTATAATGAATTATAATTCTTCGGGAGGAACATGGAAAAAATTTAATATTTCAAAAAAACAGATACTTAATAGAATTGCCCCGTTGAAAAGAAGTTCAAAAGTGCTTAATGATTATGCGGAGAGACTAATTGAAGATTCTTTCAAGAAAGGATATATAACTAAAGAATAAGAACTATATTTTATTTGTCAAATTCAAATTTGTATGATATTTCTGCTTGCGATTAAGAAAGTAAGGTATGTTGGTGTAATCTGAAAGCTAATAGTATTATACAGCAGTGATTATCAATAGAAATAAGTAATAACGCTTTGTTTTCAAAAGCTGCTATAAATAAGAAAAGGAGACATTAGTATGAAAACAATTAGACTGGTTCAGGAAACAGATGCCGCAGAAATTCTGGCAATATATGAGTTCTACATTAAAGAAACAGCTATTACTTTTGAATGTGAGACTCCTTCCTTAGATGAATTTAGAAATCGCATAAAGGAAATATCATCCGAATATCCTTATATAGTCTGCTTGTCGGATAAAAAAATTATTGGATACGCATATGCGCACAGACAAATGGAGCGGGCTGCGTATCAATGGAATGCAGAGTTGTCTGTGTACATTGATAAAAACTGTTTGCGCTGCGGAGTGGGCAAAGCACTTTACAATACCTTGATTGAGATATTGCAGATGCAAAATGTGCGCAACGTATATGGGGGCATTACATCTCCTAACGAAAATAGCAAAAAATTGCATGAACACCTCGGATTTAAAAAATTAGGTGTATACCACAACACAGGATATAAGTGCGGCGCATGGCATGATGTTGCATGGTTTGAAAAGACTATTGGAAATTACGATCTTGACCCTAAACCATTCTTATCAATTCGAGAAATTGACAAGAAAACAATTATGGAAATATTGAATCGTCATAATGAATTGCTTAATTCCATGTTAGCAGAATAACATGGGGCAATGTTGACAATCTCAGATAATTCAGTATAGCCTGCAAAAAAATGCGCCTTAGCGCATTTTTTTGTTATGGAACTATATATGCAATTGGTAATTGTGTATTTTTCAAAGTTCTAAAATGCAGGGATTACTCCGCCATTATATTTTTCTTCAATGAATTTTTTTACCTTTTCGCTTTGGAGAGCTTTTATTAATTTCTGGAATTTTTCTTGGTTTTCTTCTCCGCCTCTTACAGCAACTATATTAGCATAAGGGGAGCTTTTATCTTCAAGTATTAAAGCATTTTTCGTAGGAACAAGATTAGCTTCAAGGGCATAATTTCCGTTGATTACAGCACCATCTACATCTCCGAGTACTCTTGGCAATTGAGCGGCTTCCAATGCCTCAAATTTTAAGTTCTTTGGATTTTCTGCGATATCATTTTCTGTAGACAAAATATTATCCGGATCTTTTAATTTTATTATTCCGTTTTCCTGAAGAAGCAGAAGTGCTCTTCCTCCGTTTGTAGGATCATTTGGAATCGCAATGGTACTTCCGTTGGGAATTTCATCTATGGATTTGTATTTTTTGGAATATAATCCCATGGGTTCAATATGAACAGCACCTATAGATACGATATTTATATTTTGCTTTTCTTTAAATTCGTTCATATAAGGGAGATGTTGAAAGAAATTAGCATCGATTTCTTTGTCGGCTAAGGCCGTATTTGGCTTTACATAGTCGGTAAATTCAATTACTTCGAGTTTAATTCCCTCTTTTTCTAAATCATCTTTAATCAAATCTACAATTGCTTTGTGAGGTTCGGGAGAAACTCCGATTTTTATTACATTTTCTGCACTTTCTTTTTTCCCGCACCCGGTGAGCAAAGTAAAAATTAAAATGGCAATTAATATTAAACTGAATTTTTTCATTATAATTCCTCCTTATTTTTTATTTAATTTGTGAGCCAATTTATTGCCAAATAGCTGTATTCCCTGAACCAGAATAATAATTATTATTACGGAAACTACCATTATGTCGGTTTGAAATCCATAGAGCCCATATCTTATGGCCAGATTTCCCAAACCACCTCCTCCGATAGCTCCTGCCATAGCAGAATAGCCGATTAAATTGATAACAGTTAGGGTAATTCCTGACACTAAGGAAGGCATAGCTTCGGGAATCAATACTTTAAATATGATTTGTCTGACTGTAGCTCCCATGGCTAAACTTGCTTCCACGACTCCTTTATCTACCTTTTTTAATGCCTCTTCTATTACTCTTGCAACGAATGGAGCGGCAGAAATGGAAAGAGGGACAATTGTAGCAGTCGTTCCGATGGTCGTTCCCACAATAATTCTGGATACGGGAAAAACGAGGATCATGAGTATGATAAAAGGAAAGGATCTTAGAATATTGATTATTCCTTCCAGAATCTGATTTAACATAAGCTTCTCCCATATTCCGCCTCTTTCGGTAATTGTTAATAATACACCTAAAGGGAATCCTAAAAGGAGAGAAAATATAGTAGAGAAAAATACCATATATATAGTTTCTAAAGTTGCTTCATATACCAGTTGCCCCATTTAAATCACCTCGAAATTGATACCTTGATTATTAAGCCAAGATAGGGACTTTTCTATTTCTTCATTTTCTCCGTCTACTTGAACAATCAAATATCCAACGCTCGTTTTATTTAGATCGTAAATATTTCCGGAAAGTATGTTTACAGAAATATTAAATTTTTTTATCATATCGGATACAACCGGTTTTCTTGCGTTTTCTTTACTAAAGCTTAGTCTTATTAATTTTCCGTGATCAATTTTAGGCAGTGGAACGAATTCATCGGTGTTTATATTCAGGCTGTTTATAAAAGAACGACTAATTTTTGTCTTAGGATGTCTGAATAATTCTTCGACAGTATTTGATTCTATTATTTTACCGTTTTCTATGATAGCGACTCTGTCACAAATATCCTTAACCACTTCCATTTGATGAGTAATCATGATTATGGTGACATTGAATTCATCTCTTATTTTTTTTAGCAATGCCAAAATCGATTTGGTGGTTATCGGATCCAATGCGGAAGTACCTTCATCACTGAGGAGTACTTTAGGGTTATTTGCTAATGCTCTTCCTACTGCTACTCTTTGTTTTTGACCCCCGCTTAACTGGGCTGGATAGGAATTTATTTTATCTTCTAATTCAACATATTTCACGAGTTCTTTTGTTCTTTTATCTATGTCTTTTTTATCCATTTTTTCCAATCGCAATGGAAAGGCTATATTATCGTATACATTTTTTGAGGAAAGAAGGTTAAAGCTCTGAAATATCATTCCTATTCCCTTTCTTTCTTCTCTCAGTTCATTTTTATTCAAATTTGTGATATTCACATTATCAATTATTATTTTTCCGCTGTCAGGTTCTTCAAGACGATTTATACATCTGATAAGAGTTGATTTACCTGCACCGCTCAACCCTATTATTCCAAATATCTCACCTTTTTCTATGTTTAAATTTATATTTTTTAAAGCAATAATTTTTTTATTATCTTGTATATAAGTTTTTGATAAGTTTTCAATGGTAATCAACAAATTCACCCCTTTAAAGAATTACTCTGTGAAGTAATAAAGACAATAAAATACCTCTCTCAATGATTTAAGGTTTTTTAAATAAAAAAACCTCTTTTCGGAAGAAAGAGGACTATATCCCCTCTCATCTCTCGGCAAGTATTACCGTAGGAATTGGCACCTTGTATTTACACAGGTTGCCGGGTTTCATCGGGCCAGTCCCTCCACCTCTCTAGATAAGAGCTTAAACTTACTATTAATTTGTATAATAAATATTCTAATAGTAATTTAAGTTTTTGTCAATATTTTTTAAAAATTAAAAACTATGTTTCCATTAAAAATTTTTTTATAATATTTTATTATAGTTAAAGTATTTTTCTATGAATAAAAAAC